>JBJUHT010000061.1:0-29640 GCA_046070105.1 Dolichospermum sp. | reverse complement strand
GCAGGGTACTTGTCGTATTCTGGCTTTCAAACTATAATATTTTCAAGGTTCGGTGTGCTGTTTGGCGTTGCCTCTCTTGGCTTCGCTGTTCGGCACTTATTTAATATATCTAATCTTTTTGGGTTTGTCAACTACTTTTTCTTTTTGGAAAAAAATTTTTTATTTCCCTGAAACCTGCTCACAGTGATGGGTTTAGTCCACAATGGGTTAGAAATTGTTGACTAAAGGAAGAGTAGATAGTGAATTTCCAGTCCGTAATAGCGATATTGCATGAGTTTTGGGGACAGCGTGGCTGTTTAATTGCTCAACCCTACGATATGGAGAAGGGCGCAGGTACTAAGAATCCCCATACGTTTTTAAGGGCTTTGGGACCTGAACCTTGGTCTGTCGCCTATGTTGAGCCTTGTCGTCGGCCTACAGATGGCCGTTATGGCGAAAATCCGAATCGCTTTCAGCATTATTATCAATATCAAGTGTTGATTAAGCCGTCACCGGATGATATCCAGGAGATTTATCTTGATTCTTTGCGGGCTTTGGGGATTTGTCCTGAAGATCACGATGTTCGCTTTGTGGAGGATAATTGGGAGGATGCAACGGTGGGTGCTTGGGGTACTGGTTGGGAAGTGTGGTTAGATGGGATGGAAATTACCCAATTTACATATTTCCAGCAATGTGGTGGCATTGATTGTCGTCCTGTGTCCATTGAGATTACTTATGGCTTAGAGCGCTTGGTGATGTACCTTCAGCAAGTGGAGGCTATTACTAAGATTCAATGGACTAATAACATTACTTATGGTGATGTTCATCTTCAGGGTGAGATTGAACAGTGTACTTATAATTTTGAAGCGTCTAATCCTGAAATGTTGCTGACGCTGTTTGGTTTATATGAGCAGGAAGCTAGTCAATTAACCGCAAGGGGGTTGGTTTTACCGAGTTTGGACTATGTAATTAAATGTTCCCATACTTTCAATTTGCTGGATGCTAGAGGGGTAATTTCGGTGACGGAAAGAACTCGTTATATTACCAGAATTCGGCATTTGGCAAGGAAGGTGGCTCATTTATATGTTGAACAACGGGAAAAGCTGGGATTTCCTTTGCTGAAAAGTACCGTAAGTTGAACAATAATGATCCGTATTGATCATAAAATTTTTTAATCCCTCCTGCACAGCTATGGTGTACACACAAGTCGGAAATAATTGCCCACTGGTTGCTATAATACCCCACCCCTAGCCCCTCCCCGCAAGCGAGGAGGGGAACTGGATAATAGATAAATCCTTTCTCGTAGCTGAAAACTCTCTTTGAAGGATGTGTATATACGGTGGCTGGATAGAGGGGGGATGAAAAAGTTAATGTTAAAACAGTGGTGTGTAAGATGGTAAATATCAGTGCAGCTTTAGAACCAATTGCGGGTTGGTTTCGTTCTCTGGGTGTTCCTGAAGTGATTGTACATTGGGGACATCCAGTCATGATGGGAATTGTGATTTTTGTGGTGGGAACTTTTGTGGGTGTGACGGGTTGGCGTGGTAAGTTGTTAGTAGATAAAGATACAGCAATTCAAAGCCGTACGGCTCACCGTCAATTAGCTCCCTGGTTGTTTGTATTTTTGGCTGGTGGATATACTGGTGGAGTTCTGTCGCTAGTAATGTAGCAAAAACCGCTGTTTACAAGTCCTCATTTTTGGACTGGTTCGCTGGTCTTGATACTGTTGTTAATCAATGGTATAATTTCTCTAAGTGGATTTTTTGGAGATAAGGCTGGGTTGCGTGTAGTTCATGCTTATTTGGGGACTATAGCACTAGGGGTTATGTTTGTTCATGCTGTTTTAGGGTTTAATTTGGGTATTTCTTTATAATTTTCTGATTGCCAAAGTTACCAAAGATGAATTATTTGTGTAAAAAGCAAATTGAATTTTAATCTACTGGGTGCTTTGGCATTTATTGTGATTTATGATGCAAATAACTGGAATAATTATCTGTCTTAGTTATATTTTGGGTTTGCTGTTGACCGCAATTCCCTGGAGTGGTGTCTGGATTTTATTTCTGGGTGTGGTTGGGGCGGTGTTATTTCGCCGAATATATGTTAATTTCAGGAAATTTGCTCTCAAAAGAGATAGGACTGCTGACAAAACAAAGCCGGTTGCTAATAACTGGACCAATATTCCCCATCCCAGTGTGTGGTTAATAGCTGGTATGGTGGGTTTGTTGGCGACTTTTTATTTTAATTTACGATTACCTCAACCGGGAATAAAAGATATTAGTCGTTTTGTGACTAGTGATAAAGGTAATTTTGAACAGTCAGTGATTGTGCGGGGGTTGGTGGATAGCAATCCTCGCTTAACTCGCAGTCAAAAAGCACAATTTTGGTTAGTAGCGACTCAGTTAGATGAAGTACAAAATAATCAAGTTTCTGGGGGTAATCCCAGGGAGGTAACGGGTAGGTTATACGTGACTGTACCGATACTTCAGTCTACTGGTTTATATCCTGGACAAGAAATTGCGGTGACAGGATTTTTATATAAACCAACAGCAGCTTTAAATCCTGGTGGTTTTAATTTTCAGAAATATCTGCAACAGGAGGGGACTTTTGCTGGTTTAGTGGGAAGACAGGTCAATATTCTCGATGATCAAGCTCCTTGGGGATGGTGGCAAGTTCGTGGGAAAATCGTCAGATCACAAGCTCGTTTATTAGGTGTTCCTGAAGGTCCTCTTGTCAGTTCTATGGTTTTAGGCGCTAAGGCTGTTGATTTACCTTATGATATCCGTGATTTATTTGTGAGGACTGGTTTGGCTCATGCTTTGGCTGCTTCTGGTTTTCAAACTTCTTTAATTTTGGGTGTAATTTTACAGCTAACTAAAGGTACGAATAAAGCGACTCAGATTACCCTGGGTGGCTTGGGATTAACTAGTTTTTTGTTTTTAGCCGGTTTTGAACCTGCGGTGTTAAGAGCGGTAATTATGGGCTTTGCGGCTTTGCTCGGTTTGGCTTTGGAAAAGGGTGTCAAGCAGTTGGGATCTTTATTAATAGCTGCAACGTTATTATTATTATTTAATCCTTTGTGGATTTGGAATTTAGGTTTTCAATTGAGTTTTTTAGCTACGTTAGGATTAATTGTCACCTCACCAGCAATAGATAAACGTTTAGATTGGCTACCACCAGCAATTAGTTCTTTAATTTCCGCATCTTTAGCAGCTACAATTTGGACTTTACCTCGATTATTAGAATTTTCTTGTGTAATTATAGTTTATAGTGTGCCTCTTAATATTCTGACGACACCATTTATTTCTATTATTAGTATTGGGGGAATGATTAGCGGTTTGGTAAGTTTAATTTCATCAGATTTAGGAGGTGTTTTAGCACTCTTTTTATATTATCCTACCCATTGGTTAATTCAACTGGCGGAATTTTTTGATCATTTACCAGGAAGTCAGATACCTGTTGGTAGTATATCAATTTGGCAAATGTTGATTATCTATCTTTTAATTATTTTACCTTTGTTAGTAAAATGGTGGCAGAAACGCTGGTGGTTTGCAGGTTTTATTGTGGTCGGTTTGGTGCTTTTTCCCCTTTGGTATAATCATGATAATTTGCTCAGAATTACTTTATTAGAAACTAGAACTGAACCTGTTTTAGTCATTCAAGATCGAGGAAATATTGCCATAGTTAATGGGGGAAATGAAGGTACGGGGAGATTTACAATTCTGCCATTTTTAAGACAGCAAGGGATAAATCAAGTTAATTTGGCTGTAGCTAGTAAGTTTCCTGGTCATAGTTATGATCCTTGGTTGGAAATTATGCAAGATATACCAATTAAAAATTTCTATGAATATACTCCAAATTTAGAAGACAATATCGCAACTCAATTACTACAACAACAACTTCAAGAAACACAAGGAATCTATCAAGGTTTAGCAGTTGGTCAACCGATAAATAATCGGACAATTATTGCACAATTAATTAATGAGCAGATACCAATTTTAAAATTACAAATTTTTAATCAAAGTTGGTTATTGGTCGGTAATATTAAATCCCAACAAGTTCAAGAATTAATTAAAAGTGGAGATTTATCTTCTCCCCAGGTTTTATGGTGTCCATCAGAATCTTTACAGGATTTAATTTTAGCACTTAAACCCCAAATAGCTATCACTCCTGCTAATAATTTAGATAGTAAAACATTATCTTCTTTCAGTAAAGGAGAAACAAAGCTTTTTTTTACTGGTAAAGATGGTGCAGTTCAATGGACACAAAATGGGGATTTTCAATCTTTTATTCAAACAACAGAAAATAAATCTTCTGTTTTGTAAAGGCGTGTTTTTTCGCGCTAAGATACAAAGGAGCAAAGACGCAAAGAAAGGGATAAAACCTATTGTCAACAGTTGAAAGTCAAATATCATCAAGACTTTCAACTTTCGGGTTTTAAGCATCTTGAGGATTAAGACGACTCATTTCCCATGTGGTGTATGTACCTATAGGACTCCACAGCAAGTAAGGTAATAATAGTAATGCTGATGAAGTTGATATTGGTAAAATTGCTAGTGTAATTAGTAAACAAATTAATAATCCTGTACCACCGATAATTGTCCCGACTATGAGGCTGCGGAAATGTAACATTACGGGTGTGTAAGCTATGGTAAATATTTCTAGGAGTAGGTATAAACCCATCATTAAGCGTGTTGTATAGGTATTTGGGCTGTGTTCCCAAATGATGTAAGCTGACCAAGCACCACAAGTAAATATTACTGTCCAAATCAGGGGAATTGCTGATTCAAATGTTAACCATCGAGGTCTTTGTAGTTGTCGAAACCATTGACTCTGGTTGGGTGTCATCCAATTACCAGCAAAACCTACTAAGAATGCTATAATGCCAATTATCATCCAAGATTTAATCATAACTGCCTTGGTGCTGACTTTTACAATAAGTAGTTTATCACTTATTCTTCGACACGATAACCTAATTCGGCTAACCGCACCCGTGAATGTCGCCATTTAGGTTGTACTTTGACAAATAATTCTAGATAAACTTTCCCCGCAATTAGCTTTTGAATTTGTTCTCTAGCTGCACTACCAACAGATTTTAGCATTGTTCCCCCTTTACCAATGAGAATACCTTTTTGCGAATCTCTCTCAACATGAATGGTGGCAAGAACGCGGGTAATTTTCGGGGTTTCTTCGACTAAATCAATGGCTATGGCTACGGAATGGGGAACTTCTTGACGAGTGAGCAATAATATCTGTTCTCTAATCAATTCACTCATAATAAACCGTTCTGGCTGGTCTGTAACTAAATCCGGGGGATAATAAAATGGTCCTGGTTCGAGGTGACTAATTAATAAATCTTGTAGTTGTAATAATTCCGCGCCAGTTTTAGCGGAAAATTTCGCAGTTTCCCATTGATAAGTATTAGCTAATTGAATATAACTCTCATTTATTTTTTGAGCATCTTCCGGTTGTTGATCAATTTTATTAATTCCTAAAATTACGGGTGTTTGACTATGAGTTAATAATTCTGCAACATAGCGATCGCCTGCACCACAAGCAACCGTACCATCAACTACAAATAATACAACATCTACTGACTCAATGGCAATTTTCGCATTTTTTACCAGCACTTCCCCTAATTGATGATGTGGTTTATGAATACCCGGTGTATCCACGAATATCAACTGGGCGCTTTCTGTAGTTAAAATACCTCTTAAACGATTGCGAGTAGTTTGGGCTGTGGGGGAAGTAATGGCTATTTTTTGCCCAACTAATTCATTCATTAAAGTAGATTTACCGACATTAGGACGACCAATAATACCGATAAAACCCGATTTAAATCCAGGAGGTGCTTGTGGAATCATGATACCACTGAAATCAGTAAAAATATCATGATCAATGTCAGATACTTGTGATTCTACTTGCATTGTTTACAGTATGGGTGATTGTAATGGAAATTCTCTGGAAGAATAGAGATAGATTAATTATTGCATATTTATGGAATAAATAACAAAAGAAGGCTGCAAAGTCAAATTCATGTTCTGTGCTATTATTTAATAGTTTTCAGAACAAATAAGACTAAATTTCTGACTGGAAAGGATATTAGATCAGCCGTTTTTATTAACAAACTAGTAAGATCAAAAACTGTGAAAACTATGAAAACTATTTCTACGGAAATACCAGAGGTTATCTTGATTGAAATACCAATTTTTCAAGACTCACGGGGGTTTTTTTTGGAAGCCTATAATGAAAAAATATTCACAGAAAAACTGGGAATTACAGCCAAATTTGTTCAAGATAATCACTCAAAATCTCAAGAAAATGTGTTGCGAGGATTACATTATCAAATTATTCAGCCCCAAGGCAAATTAGTTCGCGTTATTGCTGGTAAAATCTTTGATGTGGCTGTGGATATTAGAAAAAAATCTCCAACATTTGGACAATGGGTAGGTTACGAACTCAGTGCTGAAGATAAACGCCAAATGTGGATACCACCGGGTTTTGCTCATGGCTTTCTCGTGCTTTCAGAAATGGCAGAAGTGATATACAAAACTACAGATTATTATGCACCAGGAAGCGATCGCGCTATAATTTGGAATGATCCAGATTTAGCTATAAATTGGCCTCTGAAAACACTGCCAATTTTATCAGCTAAAGATAGTAATGCTCCAACTTTTAAAAAAGCGGAAGTTTATGAATAAATCAATATTACTAATAGGTAGTAACGGACAAGTGGGTACAGAACTAAAAAATACCCTTTCATCTAACTATAAAGTTATTGCTTATGCACGTCCCGAAATAGACTTAAATCAACCTGAGAATCTCCGTCAAATTATCAAAGAAACCCACCCAGAAATAATTATCAACGCTGCTGCTTATACAGCAGTAGACAAAGCCGAAAGCGAACCAGAAATAGCTAATAATGTCAATGCTATAGCCCCGCAAATTATCGCCGAAGAAAGCCAAAAACTAGGAAGTTTCTTAATTCATATTTCCACAGATTACGTATTTAATGGTAATCACAATTATCCTTATCAAGAAACAGATATTCCTAATCCATTAAGTGTCTATGGAAAGACAAAATTAGCGGGAGAAATAGCAATTCAAAAAACTTGTCCCCATCATCATATAATTATTCGTACAGCTTGGGTTTATGGGACTTATGGAAAAAGTAATTTTGTGAAAACGATGTTACGACTTGGTAAAGAAAAGCCAGAAATTCGGGTAGTTACAGATCAAATTGGAAGTCCTACTTGGTCTCAAGATATAGCTTTGACAATATCCCAAATTATCCCCCAATTAACAGCAGAAATTACTGGAATTTATCACTATACAAATAGTGGTGTTGCGAGTTGGTATGACTTTGCTATAGCAATTTTTGAAGAAGCTGAAAAACTGGGCTTTCCTCTGAAAATTGAAAAGATCATTCCTATTACCACTCCCGAATATCCCACACCAGCAAAACGTCCCGCTTACTCCATTTTAGCTTGTGATAAGATATCTAGAATCCTGGGAACTTATCCTCCCCATTGGCGACAAAGACTAAGATTAATGTTAAAAGAATTACAAGGAAAATCTCTATGAAAGCACTAATTTTATCCGGTGGAAAAGGCACAAGATTACGCCCCTTAACTTATACCGGAGCAAAACAACTTGTCCCCGTTGCTAATAAACCAATTTTATGGTATGGAATTGAGGAAATGGCTGGGGCGGGAATTACTGATATTGGTATTATTATCAGTCCAGAAACAGGAGAAGAAGTCAAAAATAAAACCGGAAATGGGGAAAAATTCGGTGTGAATATTACCTATATTTTGCAAGAACAACCAGCCGGTTTAGCCCACGCTGTCCAGGTGGCGCGGCCTTTTTTAAAAGATTCTCCATTTATGATGTACTTGGGAGATAACTTAATTCAACAAGGGGACTTAAGTTCATTTTTGGATAAATTTAGCCAACAAGAACCAGATGCTTTAATTCTGTTGCGTAAAGTCCCAAATCCTAGTGCATTTGGTGTAGCGAAGGTAGATGAAAAAGGTAAGGTATTACAATTAATTGAAAAGCCAAAAGTTCCCCCTTCAAATTTAGCATTGGTAGGAGTTTATTTCTTTTTGGCGACTATCCATGATGCAATTTCTCAAATTAAACCTTCAGCGAGGGGAGAATTAGAAATTACAGATGCTATTCAATGTTTAATAGATCAAAAAAAAGAAGTTTTAGCTTATAATCTTGATGGTTGGTGGTTAGATACAGGGAAAAAAGATGATTTATTAGAAGCTAACAGGCTGATTCTTGATACCTATTTAACAAAATCAATTTTAGGCGATATTGATAGTAAAACTCAGATTATTGGTAGGGTAGAAATTGGTGCTGAATCTAAAATTATCAACTGTACAATTCGCGGTCCTGTGATAATTGGCAATAATTGTTATTTAGAGAACTGTTTTATCGGTCCTTACAGTAGTATTGCTGATAATTCAACCCTGATAGAAACGGATTTAGAATATAGTGTAGTTTTAGAAGGTGCTAAAATTACGGGTATTCAGCAGCGGATTATTGATAGTTTAATTGGACAACGCGCCCAATTAAGTATAGCCCCCCGTCGTCCTAAAGCATTACGTTTTTTAATTGGTGATGACTCGCAAATTGAATTAACTTAAAGGCAATAGGTATCATTCTAGACACTGTACTAATATTCAATAAAAAGGCTGGTTTTAGCAATACTATAAATACCTTGCTACAACTGGCTTTTATATCAATATTTTCTGTAATGATATTAGTATCTAATAAGTATCTACCATTCATCAAAGTCAACCTTTTCACAATCTTGTTTTATTGCTTCACTCATTAGCTGTAAGTCTTCCTTGAGTATTGAACCTGCAAATTTTAGTAATTCTTCAGCGGGAACTCCTTTGATTTTTGATTTTGTCAAATTGGGGGCAAATTCCAGGACTTGATATTGCAAGTCTTGAGGTATTATGTTTAATTGTTCAATAATTTGGTCAGAAATAGATACATTCATAATATTTCTTGCTAGTGTTGTGAAATACTGTGTTTTTGGGAAATTAAAGTCAGTCAAGGGTAGACCTTTCTAGCACGGACTGAAAAAGTCATACCTCTTGACTGATAATTGTATTATATCTATTTTCTATCACCTAACTTAATCTTATGTAAATAAATTTAGGGTATTATACTTGAATAATATTCCATTTGCTATTGTTCACGAAAAAAAGAAAAGTTTTTAATTAAATAAGCATCTTAACCAATCAGTAAAATTGATCGCAATATTTGTATGAGAACGAAGAGTTTGTTTAGTAATTGCCTGTCCCATAGGATATCCTGGTTCATCTTGCCAAGCTAAATATGTGTGAATAATTGCTTTACTAAGATGCAATGATTGAAAAGTTGTTAATTTATTAATTTCTGCTTTTGTAACACATTCTTTCGCAAATTCTAAAGATTTAGGTTCTGCTAATTCTGCACAAAAATCCTCTAATTTACCAGAATCTTGATTATTCGGCATCAACCAAAATCCAAGTTTAGGTTCATCTTCAATACCCTTAATTATTGTTCCATGCTGATCAGGAATCTTAGGTAAGTTATAGCTATAATGATTTAGTTTGCCTTTAATACTTGCCCATCTTCCTTCTAGAGAAGGACTATCAGCATCAAGCATTACTCCGATTACTTGAGGAGCATTAGGACGGGATATCAAAGCATTCAGACGCTTCAAAACCTCTGTATCTGCACCACATTCATATATTCCAAAAGTTTCAGGAACTTGGTGAGCTTTACACAAAGCCATAACAACATGACAATCATTTTTACCTTCCAAAAGTAATACTTTATCGGTATCTTGTTTACAGATATCTTTCATACTATTTCTCTTTATCTTGTTTCAACGTCCATTTCAATAGAATCTGCCAATGTTTCAGAAGAATATTCTTTTACTCTAATCAGATTATTTTTAACTTCTAGTCTAAAGAAAGCACCAAGTAAAGGATACTTATGCCACGCACTATCAAAACCATTTACACAATCACGGCTATGTGTGGTTGCAAATACTTGAACATTGAGCTTTTCGGAAAAATGAAAAAGAATCTCCCAAACTTTAGGTTGTACTGTCCAATGCAAGCCATTTTCAAATTCATCAATTAACAAAATTCCATCTTTCGCATTCACCAGAGCCACCATGATATGAAATAAACGATTTAAACCATCACCCATACTTTTGAGAGGTAATGGTTCATCTATACCTTCAACTTTTACGAGAGGAATACGATTGTCACTACTACGGCCTTTACTAATATCTTCTACAAAAGCGACTCCTGATATCTTAGGTTCAATAAGTTTAAGAGCAGAAATCACCTCTGATTCCAAACTGGTTAAACTTGTCAAATCCCATAGAGCAGCTAATTTTCGGTTAGGCATATTCTCTGTTGAGACAAATTGCCATTTGTATTTTAATTCAGAATCTTGTCGTTCATAAACAACTCTAAGACCACGTCTAATTTCTCTAAAATCCTTATCTAATCTCAAGATTCTTCGAGTTTTTTCGCCTTCTTCTGCTATGAGAATAACTTCAATATTTGATAAGTCTTCATATAGTTGCTCACCAGAAATGCGAATTCTTTTCATTGTTCCTTCATCATCGGATTTAATCTGATATACAGCAACGCCGATGTGAATTTTTGAGTTTGAAGAAATTTCTCCAAGAATGATACCTTGTTCTCCTATATCGGGTAATTTATGACTAAAAAATAGATGACGTATGGGATTACTAAGAAAATTTGGAGGATGCTGTTGTGCTTCACTAATCCAAGATCCTTGCCTTGATTCTACAATATCAAGTAGAGTCATAGGGGAGATATTACTGGCATAAAGTTCTACTGCTTCGAGAAATGTACTCTTACCAGCATTATTCATACCGACAATAAGGTTAACATTACTTAATTTTTTCACTTCAAGACGATTAAAAAGTCTGAAGTTGCGTATTTGAAAAGACTTCAGCATATAAGCTCTATTTAATTCTTTTTCTCTAGTTTACAAGATAAACAGCTTGAGGAATTATAACTTGTCCAAATACCTCCTTTAAAATATCTAGACGATTGATAGCAGCAAAGTTAATTAGAGGTGTAGCATTGCAAATAACAGTCACAATTATTAAAAACCTTCTTGAATAGTCTTTACATCTTCCAATAAATCAACTTCATTATAATGTCGTTCAATTTTCCTTTCTCCTAAAAGCTGCTGAAATTCCCAAACAGATAAATTAGCCAAACGTCGTGCTTGACCAAAAGTAAAAATATTCTGTGCATATAACTGTAAAGCTAATTCCTGACGAATAGCGGACTCACCCTGACCTAAAGAATCAGGTGATAATTGTAAATTAATCGAATTCGCAAATTTACTCATATAGAACAATATTTGTGATTCATTACTTCATTATACTCAAAAACCTGTTTACATATCTCTTCGCAATAATTTGTAATTTTTTCTGTGCAGCATCTAAACTGCGATTAACATACCTCACTAAATAAACATATCTTCCTCTACTTGACTATTTTCATCATTGTAATTACAATGTAAACACCACCCTATCCCCAAAAACATAAAATGGGTACAGCAATCAAAACCCGAATAGTCAAAATCGGCAACTCCCAGGGGTTACGTATCCCCAAAACCCTATTAGAACAAAGTGGAATTAACTCAGAAGTAGAAATAGAAGTTCAAGGAAATCATCTCATTATTCGCCCAGTTGAACAAGTAAGAAAAGGTTGGGAAAAAGCATTTATAGAAATGGCAGAAAAAGGCGATGATATCTTATTAGACGATATCAACACAACAGAATGGGATGAAAATGAATGGCAATGGTAGTTAACAGATTTGATGTTTTCTTAGTTAATCTTGACCCTACCATTGGTAGTGAAATTAAAAAAACACGCCCTTGCTTAATAATTTCACCCAATGAAATAAACCATTATATTTCCACCGTAATAGTTGCACCAATGACAAGAAAAGGACAACCATACCCCACAAGAGTAACCTGTCAATTTCAAGGAAAAGAAGGGCAAATTGTACTTGACCAAATTCGCACAATAGATAAAATCCGATTAGTCAAACTTCTCGGTCAAATTACCACAGAAGAACAAAAAGCAGTTTTGGATATCTTAGCGGAAATATTTGCAGAATAAATAACCTTCTTCCTTCGTGTGCTTCCCTCCTTCGTAGTTTATTTTTATTTCTCATAAAACCAAGACGCAGAAAACGCCTTTCGCGCCTTTTGCGTCTCTGCGTGAAATGTTTTTAAAACCCAAAAATTAAAAATCCAAAATTATTTTTTTGAATTTTTAATTGTTTAAGTTCCCACAGCGCCAGAGTAAATCAAACCTCGCTGTATATCTAAAGTTAAAATTGCACCGTCTTTAATTACCTGTGTTGCTTCCTTTACACCCAGAATCACTGGTACACCTAAACGTAAACCGATAACTGCGGCGTGACTAGTGAGACTATCTTCCTCAGTAATAATCCCCCCAGCTTTGCGAATTGCTTCTACAAAATCCACACCTGTGCGGGATGCTACTAGAATATCACCGAAATTAAAATTACTGGCATCCATAGCATTATGAACTACCTTAGCGCGTCCAGTGACTGAACCTTGACCTAGACCAATTCCCTGGCCGAGTATAGCAGTCACCACTTCCACCTTAATCAAGTCTGTTGACCCGGAAACGCCCTGAAGTGTACCGGCAGTCATGACTACTAAATCACCCTCCGTTAAGAGGTTTTTTTCCTGGGCTACATTGATAGCTGCTTGGAAGGTCTGACCTGTGGAAGGTAATTCTAAGACTAAAAGCGGTTTTATACCCCAGACCATCTGTAACTGTCGCGCTACGTTAACATGGGGTGTAATTGCTAAAATTGGTGTTTTCGGGCGAAATTTAGAAACGTTGCGGGCTGTAGCTCCAGTTTGTGTTAAAGTCATAATCGCCGCTGCACCCAAATTTTCCGCAATTTGACCAACTGCTTGACTAATAGCATTGGGAATAGAGGGTCTATTATCCCGTGACTGACGGGAGTTAGGGTTTTGTGCGTACTCCTGTTCCATGCGTTCTGCTATCCTGGCCATGGTCGCTACAGCCTCCACAGGAAAACTACCGACGGCGGTTTCATTGGAAAGCATGACAGCGTCTGTACCGTCTAAAATCGCATTAGCGACATCGGATACTTCGGCGCGGGTAGGACGGGGGTTACTGACCATGCTATCTAGCATTTGGGTAGCGGTAATGATGGGAATACCCAAGCGGTTAGCTGTAGCAATTAACCGTTTTTGTAGTACGGGTACATCTTCTGCTGGTAATTCTACCCCTAAATCACCTCTAGCGACCATGACACCGTCACACAAAGATAAAACTGCTTCCATTTGTTCAATGGCTTCGTGTTTTTCGATTTTAGCAACTACAGGAACACTTTTACCGGTGCTGGAAATTAGTTCTTTAATTTCAATGATATCCTGGGGATTACGGACAAAGGAAAGTGCTACCCAATCAACACCTTGATCTAGACCAAACATCAGATCCTCCCGGTCTTTGTCGGTCATGGCTTTAATAGATAAGTAAACTCCCGGGAAATTAACACCTTTGTTGTTAGAAAGTTTACCTGGAACTGTGACACGACAGTGTAAATCACCTTTTTCGCGGTTGATGTCCTCTACCACCATTTCGACTTTACCATCATCGAGGAGGATTTTTGCACCCACAGGAACTTCATCTGCTAAGTAATCATAGGTGACACAACTTATTTCTTGAGTTCCTTCTATGAGACGATTTGTCAAAGTGAAGCGATCGCCCTTGGCTAAGATTATAGAACCATTTTCAAACCGCCCTAGACGGATTTTGGGACCTTGTAAATCTTGTAGAATCGCTACTGGTGTATTTAATTCAAAAGCAGTTTGCCGAATTAACCGAATACTACGCTGATGATCAGCATGAGTTCCGTGGGAAAAATTGAGTCTGAGGGTTGTAGCACCCGCTTCAATAATTGCTTTCAGCATTTCTGGGCTACTGGTAGCAGGTCCAATAGTAGCAACAATTTTAGTGCGGCGCCGAGAATCTCTTAATTGCGTCATGGGCTGGGTTGAAAATTTTTGGAGTCTACCGGGGAATTTATCGTCATCTTTGTTAATACCATTTGAGATCTAAGATTTTGGACGATGAAAGACTGACAGTATCAGCAATTCATTTTTCCATTAATCACCATCATTTTGCAAATTGGTATGAAAAGAAAATGAACTGTCTTTTTTATTAACCACTAAATCAATGTTACAGGCTGTTAGGTAGGTATTTATGGTATAAATGTGATATCGTACATTGGCAACAGTCCTCTCAGATTTTGATCTGAAAGCACTGGTTTAGCCAAGAATCATAGCGTTATTTATTGACCCTTGAACAGAACTGTAAATCAATCTTGCTTTACATAACTTTACTCTTAACTAAGATTAATAGTATGATCCGTAAAGATTGATGATTAATTAAAGGAGTTAATAATGCTCACGTCGGAGGCACAAAAGCCACTGACAATTCCCCCCAAAGAACTTTTATCACCTCCTGGTGATTTTAACCCCACGCTACTGATGTTTTTAGTCGTAGTGATGATGTTGGTTTTATCTAATTTTGGGTATTGGTTGTGGGAATGGCCTCATTGGTTGTGTTTTAGTATCAATACACTAGCACTCCATTGTTCAGGAACAATCATTCATGATGCTTGTCACCAGTCAGCCCATCGGCATCGAATTGTTAATGCTATCTTAGGCCATTGTAGTGCCTTAATTCTCGCCTTTGCTTTTCCAGTATTTACACGAGTACATTTGCAGCATCATGGTAATGTTAACCACCCTGATGATGACCCAGATCATTATGTTTCGACAGGTGGACCGCTGTGGTTAATTGCGGTGAGATTTTTGTACCATGAGGTATTTTTCTTCCAAAGACGATTATGGCGTAATTATGAACTACTAGAATGGTTTATTAGTCGCTTAATCATCATTACTATTGTTTATATTTCTGTCCAATATCATTTTTTGGGCTATATTCTTAACTTTTGGTTTATTCCGGCTTTTTTAGTAGGAATAACTTTGGGGTTATTTTTTGACTATTTACCCCACCGTCCCTTTGTAGAAAGAAATCGCTGGCAAAATGCCCGGGTTTATCCCGGAAAAGTTCTCAATATCCTGATTTTAGGGCAGAATTACCATTTAATTCATCATCTGTGGCCTTCAATTCCTTGGTATAATTATCAACCTGCCTATTATTTAATGAAGCCATTATTGGATGAAAAAGGCAGTCCCCAAACTTCCGGTTTATTGCAGAAAAAGGACTTTTTTGAATTTGTCTATGATATTTTCATAGGTATTCACTTGCATCACTAATTGAGCGGGGTTGATAGTAAAATTACGTAAATGATATAACCGCTGACATAAAAAAGGTGTCAATGCTAAACAAAAACCTCAGAAGTGCAAACTTCTGAGGTATAAAGAGTTTTAGGCACTATTAAGGATAATAGTAATCCGGTGATCAATTTAGAGTCAGAGACCTTGAGTATGATCACAAGATAGTTTTATCAATATCTCAAATTAAGAACCTAAAAGCCCACAGGTCAACTACCTAAATACTCTAACAGAGCTATTTCTATTTCAGTAGCCAAATTGGCGTTTTTTTGAGTTTGATTTAGACATCTACCTCTCGACGGATATTTACTAACTCATAAAGCTTATTTTCAAACTTTTGAGTACAAGCAGACCAATCAAATTCCAGAATTGAGGGACGAGCTTGTGTAGTTAATTGATTTTTAAGTTCAGGATTTTCGAGAATTGTAATTACTTTTTGGGCAAAATCTTCAGGGTTATCAGGTGCTGCTAGAAAACCATTAACCCCAGGAATAACCTGTTCAGCAGTTGAAGGGGCGACAACAGCCACTACAGGCGTTCCAGAAGCTAAAGCTTCGTTAGTTGTAGTGCAGAAATTTTCGGTGATAGAAGGGTTAACAAATATATCTGCTTTTGCAAACCAACCTAAAAGTTCCTTACCATGAGATTCACCCCAAATAGTAACACCATGGGGGAAATTTTGAGCGCGACGACGAATTTCTGCATCCAAAGGACCGCTACCAACAATTACTAGATGAACATCAGGAATTTTAGCAGCAACGAGAGGATAAATATCTAAAAGTTGATTAACATTTTTTTCGGGAGTAATACGCCCTACAAATAATAAAGTTGGCCGTTGATCATTAGGAATTGGATCATAACAAATATTGCGGGGATGAAATTTTTGACAATCAATTCCTTGATAGGGAAGATATTCGGCGCGTTGAGCTTTTAATTTTTGGTATTTAGCCAGTTGTTCACGGGAAGAAAATAAACTTAAATCATAAGTTTCGCTGAATTGTTTAACTAAAATTGGCAGCAGAGGACGCACTAAATTAAAGACTGTATTACCGAAATAATATTGGATATAGGCAATGATATCTGTATGGAAAACTGAAATAATAGGTGTGTTTGTTTTCCTGGCATATTCTACTCCCACAGAACGTCCATAACCTTGTAAAAAACCAGAATATAAACCTCTCATTTGTGGGGCTTCTTCGACAACAATAATATCAGGTTGAAAGTGATTAAGTAATTTTGTATCACTCCAATGATGATGACTTAATGGTTGGGGTAAGGATTTATAAAAAATTAGTGGTTCTGTGGGAAATGAATAAGCAGAAAAATTAATAAATGCTTCTAGTTCTTCAATTCCTGTCATGGGACGTTTACCAACTTGTGGAGGGTATTGATCATTAATTTCTGGGTGAACTAGAAAAACTTCATGCCCTTGTTTTAATAACCAGTGAACTCGCTGGTGTACAGCAACAGAAACTCCTGTCAAAAATGGAGCATATAATCCTGTAAATAAGGCGATACGAAGAGGTTTTTTGTTCATGATCATGAGGTAATTTTTCCTGATAAAATATATTAGTTATTAGTGATGCAGTAATTGCCAATAATTATTGGATTTCGGGATTTTAGATATTGAAGTGAAAATGAAAAATCTAAAATTTTGCCCATTTTCTAGAGAGAGGTTTTTGGATCAATTGGTTGATCTAGCCATTGGTAAGGACGATATTCAATTAACCGAATATTCTCACTTCCTTGAATGCGATAAGTAATTCCTCTCCAGCTAATACTTGATGTCCACAAAGAAGATATTATTATTAAACCATAAACCCATTGTGTTAAAGGGATAGTTATAAACATTTTTAGGAGAATTATAGGTGATATTTTGGGTATTTTTTCACTTTGATTATGAAGTATTTGATGTATTCCTAATTCCATCAATAGCACGAGTAATAATAAGCCAATGGTGTAGGAAATATAGGAGGAAAATAATAAAAATACAGCGTACCATTGAGACTGAATTAAGAGATAGAAAATAATAATAATGACTAGATTTGGTATGAGAATACTAGAATATGCTTCACTAATTATAGCTAACCAACCGGGGTGATAAAGTTTAGAACTAATTATTAATCTTTTTAAGGATTCTAGTAAGTTAATTAAACTACTTTCTTCCCGATTTAGCATCAATAAAGAAGGGATAAATTTAATTTGTAATTTTTCTTGCTTGATCAGTTTATGGAGGAGTATATCATCTGTTAATACTTGTCCCCATTTATCCAAAATATTAATACGATGTAATAATTCTGTTTTGATAGCTAAAGTTCCACCCCAGGGAATTTGAAAGAGAAACATTTGCACAACTGTAGAAACATTACCGCAATAACGCACTAATGAACCCCAATAATTACCTGTGGGAATATACCAACGGTTTCCTGTTGTTAGACCAACTTTATCATCAATTAGAGGAGTAACTAATTCTCGTAACCAATTAGGATGAGCTACAATATCAGCATCAATAAAAGCGATAATTGGATAAGCATTATCTAAGTCAGAAATAGCTTGTATTAAACAACTACATTTGAGACTACAATTATAATTAATTGCTCTTAAAATGCTAATTTGGACATTAGTTGCACCTAATTCATTGATGGTTTCACGAGCAATTTTAAAGGCTGGATCTTCTTGACTATCAATGATCAATTTTAGATCATATTGTGGGTAATTTTGTTGTAAGAGCGATCGCAAACAATGATGCAAAAATGGATCAGCACCTCTTAAACAAAGAATTACCGCTGTTTTTGGTAATTTTTCATCTGGTAATAACTGTGGTTTATATGAACGTAAATACCATAAAAATATTAACGTCAAACAACTCTGAATTAACAACCAACCCAACAAAGACTTAGATACAAATATCATTAAATCTGGCATTATCTCTATGGTCTCAGATATAATTTATGAGTCAGAAAACAAAGAGTTATCATCTATATAAAACTCCTCATTGTCAATGATAAATCAAAACAGTTCAGTTAAGAAATAATTTCCTGCTTAAATGAACTGTATGAAATTCCAAATTAGGAATCAAGAGAATATTTCAAAAAGATATTAATTGTAGTATTCTTATCAACTTTAAAACTGGCATTTTTGAACTTGGGTGTGCCAGTGCTGATAGAAACAATGGGATTTGTAGAAATACCAAAACCCTCTTCAGGAATGCCGAAAAAGTCTTTATTAAGTTTGTGATCACCATTTTGATCATCAATTACAGCTACAGCGTAATTACCAGGTTTTAACCCAGAAAATACCTGTTTAATGGAATTTCCTGTAATTTTAGTACAGCCACTCTTAACTTGACTTTCAGCATGATCTGGAAATCCTTTTTCAGAGTTATAAACTCTCATACAAATTTCCCCATTTTGATTACGAATACCATTAACAACTACAGTTAATGATGCTGTTGATTCAGCCTGAACTATTTTAGCAAAGCTAATAGTTAGCAAAGTGGCAATAAACAGATTTCCAATTTTAGACATTAGTAAAAACTTCCTAATTGTAAAAATTTGTCTTGAAAAATTTTATCTATTTCATCAGTTTTTGAATGTCAGTTTTTTGCAACCATTCACGAGTGCGACCCATTCCTTCTGTTAAATTAACTTTAGCTTGATAATCCAAAATATTTTGTGCTTTTGCAATAGAATAAGCATAAGGACGACTCATAAAATCAACTGATTCTGGGAGAATATCAGCTTTTTTACGAAATAGTTTTTGTCCCTGAAGACGCACACGCAAAAATAACTTCATTTCCTCTTTGGGTAAAGACATTGGCGCTGGTAAACCTTCCAAAGAAGCAAGATGAATAAAATAATCTTTCCAGGAAGTTTCTTGACCATCAGTAATGTTAAAAATTTCCCCATAGGCTGATTTTTCTATGGCTAAAAAGATAGCATCAATTAAGTTATCTACATATAAATGATTCATCACACCTTTACCGTCATTAGCATAGGCAAATAATTTTTGTCGCATCATTTGAATTGGCCGGATAATCCAAGGAATACTTCCAGGTCCATAGACATCACCAGCCCGAATTACAATTACTCCAAATTCAGGGGCATTGTTCAGTTTTAAAACTTCGATTTCAGCTTCAATTTTTGTCTGACAATAAGGATTATTTTCACCAGAAAGTGTACCTGATTCTGTAACTTTTTCAGGGTAATTAAACCCATATACTAAAGTGCTAGAAAGATGGACAAATGTTTTTACACCTGCTTGTTTAGCAGCCTTGGCGATATTAATAGTACCATTAACATTTATTTCTCGAAAATGCTTAATGTCTCCCGCTTCTTCGGCAATTTGGGCAGTATGTAAAACTATATCTATTCCTTGACAAGCTTTTGAGCAAATTCCAGGATCAGTGATATTACCAACTAAAATTTCAATGCCTAAATTTTGTGCTGTTTGATCTTTAATTTGGGAACTTTGTATACCTCTGACTTTCATCCCTTGAGCTATGGCTAATTCGGCTGCACGTAAACCAATAAATTCGTCAATTGCGGTAATCAGTAGAGTTTTGTTTTGCAAGTTCATATTCAAATATAGACAAGTATTTTGTAGTGGTGTGACGGTAAACAATCTCAAAGTCGGTGATCAAATCATTTTCTAATTACAGGAAATTGCAATTAAGAACTGTTTCCATGAGAAGGAAATTTGTATATGTTTAATAACATTAAACTGCTATGTTGGGTTGTTTAATTTAGACAATATTGGGTAAGATTTGATAAATTTATAGGACAAGAAAATCCTAAAAACTATCAGCAGGATCAGCAGAACGCAGTTTATTAATAGCTAATGCTCCAGAGGTAATACAGATTAAAACTGTAGATACTAAGACAAGTAAGGCATTATTACTTGTCATCATGATAGGTAATTTAGTTGCTTTCATGGCAAAATCATATAAACCAATGGAAACAATAAAGCCAGGAATATAACCTAATAATGCCAAGATTAATGCTTGCTGAAAAACAACATTTAATAAATATCCATTAGCATAACCAATAGCTTTTAAAGTTGCATAGGCAATAAATTGAGTGGCAATGTTACTATACAAAATTTGGTAAACAATTACCACACCAACGACAGAAGCCATGATCAGCATTAAATTGAGAATAAAACCAATAGGAGTTCTTACAGACCAATATTGTTTCTCAAAATCAATAAATTCTTGACGAGTGAATATTTTTACATCCTGTGGAAGCTTGTTCTTTAAACTATTTAAAACTAGTTTTATATCAGCACCAGATTTGAGTTTAATCACTCCCATATCTATTTTTTCCACTGGACGACTATTAGGATTAATTCTTAAAAAAGTTGAATCACTAACAATTAAATTACCATCAACACCAAAGGACGGTCCTAAACTGAATAAACCCCCAACTCGCACCCGATAGCCCTTAATTGCATCGAAAGGAAAGATTTCAATTGGTTGTTGAATATTTCCCTGATTAAATAATTCTGCTATTGGTCCAAATTCTGAACGGGCATCTCTGTCAAATAACATCACATCAGGAATTTTCAGTTTATCTAAATTTTGCTCAACTTCTGGAATATCTAGCATGGATTTTCCAGGATCAAAACCAATAACATAAATTGAATATTTCTCACCATTAACGGGATTTTTTAATTTCGCAAATTGCAAATAAATTGAACTCACAGAATCAACACCATCAAATCCTAATGTTTGATATAATCGAGTGCGAGAAAAACTTTGAATTGCTGTCAAAGATTTATATTGAGAACTAACTAAAAATAAATCACCGTTCAATCGTTGATGTAATGCTGTTGCACTAGAATATAGTGCATCTTGAAAACCTAGCTGGATAAACATTAATAGCACAATAAAACCAATTCCAGCGACAGCTATCACAAAGCGAAGTTTCTGCTGAACAAGCTGTAGCCACGCTAAAGGAATTTTGATATTCATATTAGTTGTTAGTTGAATTTAATTAATAGCTAAATTTGGATAGCAACGTCAACCTGTAAGTTAGTTAATCGAGATATCTTTTGACTATCTGCGAGATTATCAATAGATATTTTGACTTCAATTACTCTCCGATCTGCGTCAGAATTGGGATTAATACTAAAGATACCTTGTTGATTAACTTGCCAGCCAATTTCTCGTACAGTTCCTTTTAATTCACCAGAAAATGTAGTGCTGGTAATCTTAGCTTTTTGACCAACTCTAATATTTTGAATATCGGTTTGATAGACTTCTGCTAAAACTTGCATTTGTGATGTATTACCAATTTCTGCAAAGCCAGCAGTAGAAATTATTTCTCCATTTCTAGCATTAATTCGCAAAATTGTGCCATCTATAGTGGAAGAAATGTAAGTTAAATCATGATCGGTTTTCGCTTGTTTAACTGCTGTTTCTGCACTTTTAACTTCACTTTCTGCTAATTCTACATCTACAGACCTAACTTCTTTAATACTATTAAGTTTAGATTTTGCTTCTTTGAGTTGATCTGCAAGTGTATTTTCAGTCTTTTTAAGATTAGCTTGAGCTTCTTTTAGCTGCTGTTCTGTAGTTTTTAAGGTTAAGTTTTTACTATCAAGAATGGAAGCAGAAATAGCACCATCTTTAAATAATTGCTGATAGCGATTATTCTCTTTTTGGGCATTTTCAACTTCAGCCCGAATGCGATTAATTGTTGCTACTTGCGCGGCAATATCTCCTTGTAATTGGGAATTTAACCGAGTAATTGTGGCTTTTTGAGCATTAATATCTCCAGTTTTTGCTCCAGCTTTTACCTGTGCTAGTTTCGCTCTGGCAATTAACAATTTGTCAAATGCTTGTTGTATGGCTGCTTGGGAACGACCATAGTTTTCTAGATAAGCTAATACTTGTCCTTTCTTAACATAATCTCCTTCCTTTATCAACAGTTTTTCTACTCTGACACCATTGATAGAATTAGGGGCAGATAAATAAGTAATTTTATCTTTTGGTTGTAGCCTTCCTAATGCAGTTACAGCAATTTTAATAGGACTAGGAGTAGCTTGAGGTTTGTTAGTTATTGTCACCGCAGGAGATAAAATCTGAGAATTGATTTTTAATTTATAGAAAATGTATGAAGATACTAATCCTGTAGCTAAACTTAGAGAAGTTGCCAAAATTATTTTCCACTGGAGCGCAGTCAATTTGAATAATTGGCTTTGTTTATTTAGTGCCATATTTTTATTCCCATGGTGTTATTTCGGAAAATACTCGTAATGGTTATAGACTTATCCTCTATTGTTTTTATAGAAGTGATATGTCTAATTATTTATGTATGAATTGTCGTCAGCATTCCTAGTTGTTATAAATACCCAAATTAACTAGAATTAACATGGACTTTGCTGCAAATAATGATGATTAATGCCACGCTGTGCTATCAATTTTATCTGGAATTGGCATTTAATTAAGTAGCGTAAAATACGATATTTCTCATCAGAGGTAAAAATCTTTAATTCCTAATCATTAATGATGCTAATAACTTGGATAAATGAATCAGCTTATCTGTTAGTATCCCAAATAAATTTGATATTGTCAACTAAATTTATTTGTTTTTACTAAACTCTTTTATTAATCATAAATTAAGAGAGAATTTTGTACTTATAGAACTTATTGGTGTGAAATTGTTATCAACTATTGACATAATTGAAAACAAAAATTAATCTTTGGTTTATAAATAACCAATTGTCTATAAAAGGTGAGTTATCTTATAAATTCATCAAAAATTAGGACTTAATTATGATAGTTTACTCAAAAAAACCCGGTTATGTTCAAATATTTATTTTGTATATTTATTGATTAGTTACTTATGAAACAGTTTAGATATAATTCTTGAATTATCAAGAAGAGATTGATGTTAAAACCGTAATTACCAAGAATATGTTATGAGGAAATGTAGTTATAAACTATACTTTGGTAATTAATTTATATGTAAAAGGAGGTAAATTAAGAAATATTTTTCTCTAAAAATTAGCAAAAATGAACTATTCATTTTTCCTAAACTATGCTAGTCTTTTTATTAATTCAACATTTATAGTTAAAAAATAAATTGTTGATTTAATGCCAAGAAACAGAATAAATACTAAAATCCATTCAGTTTTTTAGAGCAGAATTACCTAAAGAAACAAAACCTATTCCTGAATAAATCGGGGTTTTGTATTTCCTGAAGTTACCAACTGCTAAATTCTTGAGAAACTGTTTAAGTATTTTTTCACTATTCAGAGAATTTCCCATAGAGTGCTGACTATTTTTGTAACGATTTTGGCAACTTTTATGAGTCTAATCATCTAAAATAGGTTATCCTGGACTTTAAAAATTGATCAAGACATTTATCAACCAATATGATTATCAAAAGGATAAAACATTCAATGATTAAGAAATGAAAGCCCTTGTGTTTTCATACCTATAATTTAAGTAGTCAGCATAGCATTTATGTCTCATATTTATGGGAAAAAATCATAAAAGTGGGGATTTTATATCTTCACATTCTCAGTGTCAATAATTCAGTATTGTCTGGTATTTATTCATGAACAAAAGGTTCTAAAACTGGTTCAAAAAACAAACACCTAAAAAATTCAACAGTCGCAAAAACCTTGCATATATTTTGTAGTGTTAATTCCAACTCTAGCATTTAAACTTACCTGTGACAAATACATGAATACAGATAGAATAACTACCTGCTAATAATGTATTGTGTTGCACAATTTACGGTACTCAAGATTAGTCTATGCCATGATGTCTTACCCACCTAAAAAAATAGACACAATAAATACTTCCTTGACGGAATTAGAAGCCCAAATTAATAGTTGTGAACAGGCTTTACTGAGGTTTATAAAGGAAAAAAAAATGAACATGACTAACGGCACATTATCAGAAAATTCCATGTCAAATAAAGAAATTAACAGAAAACTGCAAGCAAATCCAATAGCTATTATTGGCATGGCTTCTTTAATGCCTCAAGCGAGAAATTTAAGAGATTACTGGCAAAATATTGTTAATAAAGTTGACTGTATTACTGATGTTCCTTCAAGTCATTGGAGTGTGGAAGATTATTATGATCCTAATCCCAGAACACCAGAAGATAAAACCTATTGTAAACGTGGTGGTTTCATTCCCGAAGTTGATTTTAACCCCATGGAATTTGGCATTCCCCCCAGCATTTTAGAAGTTACAGATGTTTCTCAACTATTAAGTTTAGTAGTTGCGAAAGAAGCAATGGAAGATGCAGGTTATGGTGATTCTCGTGAATTTAACCGCGAGAATATTGGAGTTATTTTAGGTGTAGCCATGGGCAAACAATTAGCAATGCCCTTAGCTGCTAGATTAGAATATCCAATTTGGGAAAAAGTTCTCAAAAGCAGTGGTTTATCTCAGGAAGATACTAAAAAAATCGTTGATAAAATCAAATCTGCTTATGTCAAATGGGATGAAAATGCTTTTCCTGGAATGTTAGCAAATGTTGTGGCTGGCAGAATTGCTAACCGGTTTAATTTTGGCGGTACAAATTGTGTAGTTGATGCTGCTTGTGCTAGTTCTTTCGGGGCATTAAAAATGGCCATTAGTGAATTAGTTGAACATCGTAGCGATATGATGTTAACTGGTGGAGTAGACACCGATAATACCATCATGGCCTACATTTCTTTTAGCAAAACTCCGGCTGTTAGTCCTAGCAATAATGTTAAACCATTTGATGCTAAATCTGATGGGATGATGTTAGGTGAAGGTATTGGGATGATTCTCTTAAAACGCTTAGAAGATGCCCAAAAAGATGGCGATAAAATCTATGCGGTAATTAAGGGAATTGGTACTTCTAGCGATGGTCGCTATAAGAGTATTTATGCCCCTAGAAAAGAAGGACAAGTCAAGGCTTTAGAAAGGGCTTATGATGATGCTGGTTTTTCTCCAGCAACTGTGGGTTTAATGGAGGCACATGGTACGGGAACAATGGCTGGAGATCCTACAGAATTTGCTTCTTTAAAAGATTATTTCGGGAAATATGATCCCCAAAAACAACACATTGCTTTAGGAAGTGTAAAATCCCAAATTGGACATACAAAAGCCGCCGCAGGTGCAGCTAGTTTAATTAAAACTGCCCTAGCATTGCATCACAAAATATTACCAGCGACAATCAATATTAATGAACCAAATCCGAAATTAGATATTGAAAATTCCTCCTTTTATCTAAATACTCAAACTAGACCCTGGATCAAGGCAGAAGGTGAAACTCCTAGACGTGCAGGGGTGAGTTCTTTCGGTTTTGGTGGCACAAATTATCATGTTGTTTTAGAAGAGTATGAACCAGAACAACAAAATGCCTATCGTTTACACCATACTTCTAGTGAAATGCTATTATTTGCTGCTAGTCAAGCTGAATTAATTAGTAAGTTAGAGGCAACTTTTAATAATTTGCAAGCTAATGATGGAGAAAAATATTATTCTCAATTATTGCAAGAGTGTCAATCTCTAACTATTCCTAAAACAGCGGTAAGAATTGGGTTTATAGCCGAGAATTTACAAGAAGCTTGTAAGTTACTACAAGTTAGTATTGAGTTACTAAAAAATAAGCCTGACTCAACATCTTGGGAACATCCTCAAGGTATTTATTACCGTTCCTCTGGTATGGAATTGGCTGGAAAAGTTGTCGCTTTATTCTCTGGACAAGGTTCTCAATATTTGGAAATGGGAAGAGAAGCGGTAATGAATTTCCCCAGCTTGCGGCAGTTATATGGCAAGATGGATAATTTGTTAAAACAAAGTAATTTGCAACCGATTTCTGAAGTTGTTTTTCCTCATTCTACCTTTGATGAAACTGAGAAAAAAGCGCAAATTGCAGCTTTACAAAGAACCGAATATGCCCAACCTGCCATTGGTGTATTTAGTGCCGGGTTGTATGGAATTTTGCAGCAAGCCGGCTTTAAAGCAGATTTCACCGCAGGTCATAGTTTTGGTGAATTAACGGCTTTGTGGGCTGCTGGAGTATTGAGTGAGGCAGATTATTTGTTCTTGGTGAAGTCTAGAGGACAAGCCATGGCCGCACCAAAGGACCCAGATCATGACCCTGGTAGTATGTTAGCGGTGAAGGAAGATATCAGCAAAATTGAACCGCTACTGAAGCAATTTTCTAGAGTGAGTATTGCTAATTTCAATTCTCCCACTCAAATTGTTTTAGCAGGTCCAAAGTTAGAAATTGATAAAATTCATCATGCTTGTCAAAAGTTGGGATATGGTGCGGTTTTATTACCTGTGTCTGCGGCTTTTCATACTCCATTAATAGCATTCGCACAAAAATCCTTTGCTATTGCTACTAAATCAGTAACTTTTAAAAACCCGCAAATTCCCGTTTTTAGTAATGTCAATGGTAAATATTATCCCCAAGATGCCACAGCAATTCAAAAGAATTTAGAAAGCCATTTGGCTAGTTCAGTGCTGTTTAAACAACAAATTGAAAATATCTATGCTGCTGGTGGTTATTGCTTTGTAGAATTTGGACCAAAACGGGTTTTAAGTAATTTGGTGAAAGAGATATTAGGAGAGCGTCCTCATATTACTATATCTCTTAATCCTAGTCCACAAAAAAATAGCGATCGCTCTTTGCGAGAAGCCGTAGTTCAGTTGCGCGTTATCGGCATGAATCTCGGCAATCTTGACCCTTATCAACTTCCTCCCGTATTACATCCTATTGCGACTAAAAAGACCCTTAACGTCAAATTAACTGGCATTAACTACATTTCCGATAAAACCAAAAATGCTTTTATTGAAAGCTTGCACAACGGAGATAAAATTGCAGGAGTTCAAGATTTTAAAAGTCCAGAAATTCAAAACTTGAAAACTCTAGAAATTGATAATTCACAAGTTGTCAAAATTCCTGAAACTGGAGATAAAACCAACGGTAATGGACATAAAAAACAACCGATTATTGCAACTCAGTTACAACCACAGATGAATACTGCAACTCTCATTAAAGAACCCGAAAAAAGATCCATTTCAGAATTGTTCGCACAGCAATCTAGAGATAAAATGCCAACAGCAAATAAATTTGTAAATTGTCAACAAATTCTTACCAGTTTGGAACAACTTCTCAATCATTTCCAGCACAACCAAAGCGAGAATTTAGAAGTTCACAGCACATATCTGAACCATCAAATAGAATACGCCAGAACTTTCTTTCAATTAATGCAGCAGCAAAATAAATTATTTGCTAATGTTAAATCTTCTGCTGAAGCTGCTCAAATTAAGCAGGTAATTATGGAAAGTCTGGAACGTAGTATGATGCAGTTTCATTCTCAACAAGATGAAACTCTTCGCATTCATGAACAATATTTACGGGAACAAATAGAATATACCAAACACTTTTTTCAACTCATTCAAGAAGAATATTCTCAACTGATTTCCGAAACTCAAGAAACGGCAGCTTTTATTCCTCTATCTACCCCTGAAGAAGCACCTGTCGCTGCTAATCTGACTATTATTCCCCCCCAACCAGTACCAGTAATTGAGTCAAAAGTTGAGCCAAAAGTTGAATTAGAAATACCTATTTCAACTATCAATAAAGTTATCGAACCTGTAATTAACGAGATAATTGAATCTGAACCTGAACCAATTGCATTAATTCCTGAAAATGTACCCGTAGTTAATAACATTAATCTAGATGATTTAGCTAACAATTTATTAACTATTACCAGCGAAAAAACAGGTTATCCTATCGAAATGTTAGAACTCGATATGGATATGGAAGCAGACTTAGGAATTGACTCTATTAAAAAAGTAGAAATTTTAGGAGGATTGCAAGAATTATATCCTAATTTGCCCAAACCAAATCTTGAAGAACTAGCAGAAAAACGCACCATTGGTCAAGTTGTCGAATATCTGCAAAAACAGAATCCATTAACAACAGAAATCCCAGCAGAATCAATTATCATTCCTCAAATTTCCACAGAAATAATAGAGGAATTAGCACCAGAACCAGTTATTATTTCCCAATTTTCAATTCCCAGTTCCCAAGCTGACGAAAACAGTAACGAATATGCCAATTTAGCCCAAACTCTGTTAAACATTACCAGCGAAAAAACAGGTTATCCAGTGGAAATGTTGGAACTGGATATGGACATGGAAGCAGACTTAGGTATAGATTCCATTAAACGAGTAGAAATACTTGGGGCAATGCAAGAAGCATATCCAAATATACCCAAACCGAACATAGAAGAACTGGGAGATTTACGGACAATTGGGCAAATCGTTAACTACCTCCAAACACTGGTGGGAGGTGAAAAAAAAAAGCCGTACACTGATGTTAACTCGGTAACTCTCCTGCCCTTGGAGGACAACGTAGAGGTGGTTGATTTAACTCCACCACCTATGGTAGACATCAATCTCCCTCGTCGTCCAGCCCAACTCAAAACCTTACCTAGACCAGATTTTTACGAAACACAACTACCAGCAGGACACATTGGTTTAATTACTGATGATGGTTCTTTAAATACCACTAAATTAGCTGATGCACTGATAGTACAAGGTTGGAAAATTGTAGTTTTGAGTTTCCCCCAATCCTTAATTCCTACACAATTGCCATTACCAGCAAGTGTTACAAGAATTACATTATCAAACATGAGTGAACAACATCTGCAATTATTATTGCAAAGTGTGATTACTAAACATGGACCAATTGGGGCATTTATTCACCTACATCCTCAATTTTCACCTGAAAAACCTGGTTATATTTCCTATTCAGAAGCAGAAAAAGCAATTATTAAACAAGTGTTTTTAATGGCCAAACATTTGAAAACAACTTTGAATAATGCAGCATTATTAGCAGGGAGAACAAGCTTCTGCACAGTCGCTCATCTTGATGGTAAATTTGGGTTAGGACATGAAACTAATTTTAGTGCGATCGCTGCCGGTTTATTTGGTTTAACTAAAAGTTTGCGGTGGGAATGGCCACAGGTCTTCTTCCGAGCAATTGACCTCAATCCTAGTTTAGATCCTTACGAATCTGCCCAATATATTGTCGCTGAATTGCATGATTCTAATCGCTATATTGGCGAAGTTGGTTATGGTAATGAAGGAAGAGTAACCCTAGTTGCTAAAGCTGAATAATTTACAGGGGTTTACGCTCTTATGAGTTACATATTAAGCCCTCTCTCGAAGAGCGGGGAGGGGGTTGGGGTTGGGGTGACTTTGTACCTCA
>JBJUHT010000060.1:0-9101 GCA_046070105.1 Dolichospermum sp. | reverse complement strand
TGGGGTGATTTTGTATCCACTTATCGGTAAGTGCTGTATCAGATGTTTTACAGAAAATTAAGTTGATTTTCTATAAAAATCATGTAGTTTAATATTAAAGTTGAGATTCTTATTTCATCTAAACTACACCTATTTTAGATTCTGATGCCCGCAGCAGTGGGTAAATCAACTTTTAACCGTTTAAACATTGCTTCTCGTCCCTGCATTGCTAAGGTATCATCTAAAGTTGAAAGTTTGATTTCTTGCTGATATTTTAATCTTAACGCGGTTTGAATTAACCAATCAGCAACAAAGGGATTTTTAGGTAATAATGGACCATGGGAGTAGGTAGCGATCGCATTTTGATAAAATGCTCCTTCTGTTCCATCTTCTCCATTATTACCCAAACCATACACTACCCGCCCCAAAGCTTCCACTTTTCCTAATTTAGTCCGGCCACCGTGATTTTCAAACCCCACTAAATAAGGTTTTATCCCTGTCATTGCTTGTAATTCTGCTGCTAACCGGGAAGCTGTAACTTCTATGACCAAATTACCAATACATCTTTTAGTATTTTCACCGGGATGAATAGAAACTAAATCCAATATTCCTAAACCCTCAATTCTTTTCCCAAAAGCTGGTTCATAATAATTTCCCAGTAATTGAGGAGAACCACAGGTAAAAACTCCTGGTGTACCATTTTCTATTTTATAACCCATGGCCTCAGCTTTTGCACCCTGTAAATCCCGCATCACAATTTCTTGTTGACGGTCCTGGGCCCCACCACCGACAATTACGTCTACTGATTTAATATCTTCTACGGTGGAATTTTGATCCAAGGGTAATACAGTCACATTATACCCCCGCCACTGGGCGCGACGTTTTATGGTGATCACATTTCCCCGATCACCATAGGTACTCATTAATTTGGGGTAGAGCCAACCAATAATAATTTCCATGGGTGCATAACTCATAAAACCTCTAATATAGCGTTAGCAGGGAATAGGCAGGACTAGGCAAATTTTAAGAAATATTTCATGATTGTTACAATACATTAATAACTTTCAAGTTTAGTAAATATACAATCCAGAGGAAAAAAATGATGCTAGATTAAGAGCATGGTACAAAAAGGTTAAAAGTTAAACAAAGAAATCAAAATTTTTTCATTAGAGTTTGTGCCTCCTGCTCTAGTGTCTTGGCAATCAATTCTAGGTTTTTGCTTCCTCTGAAAGTGTTTTCGCCTGAATCTCACCAAATTGTTATTGGAGGTGTTGAAACTCACGTTATGAACCTATGGACAAATATGAGAAGTTGAGGAAGCGTGTTTTAGATTGGATTTAATTGATTGTCTGTCGGGTTCACCTCTCTATTTTTTTTATTGAATTACAACCTAATTGAGAAACCGCTGTAAGCTGCTGATATTCCTTCGTAGCTTGGGGCGGTTTCTGCTATGTGTAGGAATTTTTGGTTGGCTATCTGCAAAAAAACAAGTTTTTCCATGAACTAAAAACTTATGTTCTAGGTCAATATAGATATCAACTACTTACCTATCCCCACTACGGCTGATATTTATGTCCTTACAATCACTGCGTTTGTTATTTTTGAGTAGTCTTGGCTGTTCTTTATTTTTTGGGAATGCTGTGACTGTTGCTCAGGTTGTTGTGCCTACAGTGCCATCAGGTTCAACTACAACTACTATACCAGATTCTACCACAGTTAACACTAATACAAGATTTAGTTGTCAATCCTACAATGGACAGTTTATAGTCATGTATCAGCCCCAAAGTCAACCAGGACAATATTTTGCTTGGGCTGCACCTCAAAGTTTAGGTGGGGGTTGGGATACGCAAAAACGTTGTCAAGCGATCGCGGGGCGTTTAGAATTATATCGTGCCGATGGTTTACAAGAACTACAAATAGCTGTAGAAAATAATGAAAATATTATTTGTGTCACCACTGAAGCCCAACCCAATTGTCGAATTGTCTTAACAGTACCTCGTGGTAAAGATCCCTATGCAGTCCGTAATAGTGTATTTCAAAATCTCACTACTGCTGATAGTGGACAACAAACTATTGCTGTTGATACCTACACTGAACGCCAAAGAGGAAGGGGAGATAGTTTATACAATATAGGACAAACACTTATAGGTGGTGATAATCAGTTTAGTTCTTCTAGAAGTGGAATTAATTTGAAACCATATCTTGATCCTCAAGATGGTGGTACTGGTAAAAACTTGAGAAATGGAGTAGGAATTGGCAGAAATCCGCAGCAGAAAGACAGATTTCGTCTAAATCCTGGCAGATTTCGTTAATTAGGATGATTTGAGCAAGTAAAAGCCATAAATTTGGTCATTTATTTCAGGCTGGTAACTCGTAATTACGATTTACCAGCCTGATTTTTTGTGATCTACAACGAGGATGTAGGGGATGATACGATAGTTAAGGTTAGCAAAGATTTACAGAATAAAAGTAATTTTAGTATGACAAATTTATTAATTCATGGTATTTTGGTACAATAATATCCAAAATAAATACCCAGACAAAATTAATTGCACATAGTTATTGAAGAAAAAATCTCTGTAAACCTTACCTGTTCGCTGTTCCCTGTTCCCTCTCCTAACTATGAAATTTATTTTGCACGACTACTTATGTAAGTATGAACAGCCTGATTATCTAAATCTAACCTCTGTCAATGAAAAAATTACTGATATAGATCTATACAATAACTCTAAAACAGAGTAAATTAGTAGTAGATTATCTAATCTTAACCAAAAGATAACTTGTTCAAAACCTAGTCCTATTATTTTTTCAAAAACAGTTAAAAAAGGTGACAAATCTAATTACAAGCCATAAAAATCAAGTATTGCAATGGGGAGATCGCACCTTAGCGGCAACAGAAGTTCTATCATTAATATCGGAATATCAGTTAATGCCGATATTAATCAAGGAAATGATCATAGATCAAGCGATCGCTGCTGCCGAAATTGTTTATACTCCAGAAGAAGAAAAACAGGTGTGCGAACAATTAACCCAACAGTATCAGGGAATAGATCAACAAGGAGAAAATTTCCAGCAATTGAAGATCGCGTCCTTGAGACAATTAAAATTAGAAAAGTTTAAAGAAGCCACTTGGGGAGGAGATTTAAACTCCTATTTCTGCCAACGTAAAGCCCAACTGGATAGAGTGATTTATTCCCTAATTACCACCTCGGAAATCGGCATTGCCCAAGAGGTGTACTTCCGTATCCAAGAGGGTGAACAGTCCTTTGCGGAGTTAGCACGGGAATATGCCCAAGGTCCTGAAGCTCAAACTGATGGCTTAGTAGGTCCAATAGATTTACAATCTCTGCATCCAACATTGGTAAATATCCTCTCCAAGAGTCAACCAAAGCAGCTATTACCACCAACGCAAATTAATAATGTCTTGGTAATAGTCCGCTTGGAAAGATTATTGCCAGCCCAACTAGATAATTCAATGCGGCAACGGTTGGTAAATGAAAGATTTAATCAATGGTTGCAAGAACAGATAAAAGTGCAAAAATGGCAAATTGAAACAGTGTAAACTGCTAGTATTTTTGCAAAAATAGTCAATATAAATAACATAATTAACATCAGGAAACATGACCTATACTAAGAGTAGCTTTGAAGAATTTATTGCCACGATTCCAGGGTTTGATCAATTATCAAATGAGGAAATTGGCAAACTATCATCACCAGAGATATTACAGCCTTTACGTTACCGCATGGGGCAGAAAATTGTTGGTAAAGAACAATTACCTCAAAAGGTATCAATTCTTTATCAAGGCAGAATCAGACTGCTAGGATACCCGGAAAACCAATCACCAATCAGTTTAAAAATAGTAGAACCAGGGGCGGTAATTGGGGAAATTTCTTGGTTACGTCAAATTCCTTGCGAAACAGCGATCGCCTACGAAGAAGTGATATGTTTAACCTGGAATGCAGCAGATTATTTACAATTACTATCTGGAAATTTAGCATTTAGTCAAGCTCGTCAACAAATAACTAACTTGTCTGAAGTATTTGATATCTTGAGTTTACAGATAGCACAACAACCTTTAGCCAATCATAACCTTAAAGACCTGACTCAACAGGTCTTATTAGGGTCAAAAATTCACTATTTACGACCAGGAAAAACGTCTTTAAGAGAATTAGAAAGTGATCGAATTTGGTTTGTCAGTAGTAGTTGTAATCTCAGCAATTTCACACCTGGTTATCCCTTAGAAGGTGAAGTAATTGAAGTTAAAGATAAACAGCCTATCCGCTTGTTGGGTATCAATCAGAGTGATTTATTATTAGTTAATAGTCCACCTCTAAAAACAGAGAAATTAGCAAATCTATTAGATGGTACTGTCACCATAGAAGAAGTTCCCTACGCAACAGAATCGGAATTTATTGGGACAAGTACATCAAAGGATTTACCAAGAAATCAAAAATATCCATTTTTTAAAGGACAGGGAGAACTAGATTCTAGTTTGGCTTGTTTTCAAATGCTATCCAAGCATTTAGAAATTCCCTTTCGGAAAGAAGTAGTCCGCCGCATTTTAAATGACCAAATCAAGCGTCAAGGCAGTGTATCTTTTCAACTTTGTGCTTATTTATCAGAATTAATTGGACTCAAATCTCAGCTAGTTGATGTTCCGGCTGTTTCCATTAACCGCATTCCTACCCCAGCATTAATTCGCTATCGTGATAGTTTTGCAGTTCTTTATGCCGTAAATGGAAAAAAAGCCGTTTTGGGTGTACCATCTCAAGGTATTATCAACACCAACCTTGATAAATTGCTAGAAGAATTAGAAACAGATGAAACCAACTTACAACCACAAGTTAGGGTTTTATTGCTGAGTGCGACTAAGGAAACGCCTAAAGAACGCTTTGGTTTAGGATGGTTTGTTCCTTACTTATCCCGTTACCGGCGGGTGTTGATAGAAGTATTTATTGCTTCCTTCTTCGTCCAATTAGCCGCCCTAGCTAATCCTCTAGTTATTCAGCTAATTATTGATAAAGTCATCGTTCAAAATAGTATTAATACCCTAAATGTTTTAGGAGTATTACTATTAGCAGTGGGTGTATTTGAAGCGGTATTAACTACATTGCGGACTTACTTATTTGTAGATACCACCAATCGCATTGATATGAGTTTGGGGTCACAAATTATTGACCATCTACTGCGTTTACCACTGCGGTATTTTGATAAAAGGCCAGTGGGTGAATTATCCACCAGAATTAATGAACTAGAAAATATTCGTCAGTTTCTCACGGGTACGGCATTAACAGTAGTGTTAGATGCCTTATTTTCCGTAGTTTATATAGTAGTCATGCTGTTTTACAGTTGGGAGCTAACCCTGGTAGGTTTAGGAACAATCCCTCTATTTGTGTTAGTGACATTAATTGCTGCACCAACAGTGAGTAGACAATTAAGAGGTAAAGCAGAACGTAACGCCGAAACTCAATCTTATTTAGTGGAGGTGATGTCAGGTATTCAAACAGTTAAAGCCCAAAATATTGAATTGCGATCGCGTTTTTCTTGGCAAAAAAAATATGCTAAATTTGTAGCCGCAGGTTTTAAAACCGTGATTACTTCCACATTAGCTAACTCCACAAGTCAGTTTTTAAGCAAACTCAGCAGCTTATTAGTTTTATGGGTGGGAGCTTATTTAGTTTTAAAACAAGAACTAACATTAGGGGAATTAATTGCTTTTCGGATTATTTCTAGTTACGTTACCACTCCCATATTAAGGCTGGCACAAATCTGGCAAAACTTCCAAGAAACTGGGTTATCTTTAGAACGATTAAGCGATATTGTTGACAGTCCCCAAGAAGCAGAAATAGATAAGAATAATATTCCCCTTCCACCGATTATTGGTGCGGTCAAATATGAAAACGTTTCCTTCCGATTTGCTGCCTCAGGACCCCTACAATTGAGTAATGTTACTGTCGAATTTTCCGCAGGTCAATTTGTCGGTATTGTTGGCCAAAGTGGTTCGGGTAAAAGTACAATGATGAAATTACTGCTGAGACTTTATGAAACAGAATCTGGCAGAATTTTAGTTGATGGTTATGACATTGCCAAAGTCGAACTTTATTCTCTGCGGCGACAAATTGGGGTAGTTCCTCAAGATACTCTTTTATTTGATGGTACAGTAGAGGAAAATATTGCCTTAACTAATCCTGAAGCCACAACAGAGGAGGTGATTGAAGCTGCTCAAATTGCCGTAGCTCATGAGTTTATCATGAGTTTACCCCAAGGCTATAATACGCGAGTTGGAGAAAGAGGATCAGCCCTTTCTGGTGGACAAAGACAAAGAATTGCGATCGCACGTTCTGTGTTACAAAGACCTAAATTACTAGTTCTAGACGAAGCCACCAGCGCCCTAGATTATCCCACCGAAAAACAAATTTGTCTGAACTTAGCTCGCGCTTTTAAAGGTAGTACCGTTTTCTTCATTACTCACCGTTTAAATACTGTGAGTAATGCCGATACTATCGTCGTCATGGACAATAGTAGGGTGATAGAACAAGGTAGTCATCAAGAACTTATGGCTGCTAAAGGTCATTATTTCTATCTTTATCAACAACAAGAAGTAAATTTGTAGTCAATTATTGCTAGGGTTTAGTTTTCTTAAACCCTGTCAGTTGTTTACAGAGCAAAGAGCAAATTATAACCCAGTAAACATTCAATCTAAAATCGCAAATCCCAACTTATTATGACTCAAGTTAATGGTAATCGTGGCAACGGAAATGGCAACGGAAATGGCAATGGTCATGGATCATATAAAGACTCAAATAAAGACTCAAAAGTATTAATATCTCCCCAACCCAAAGCCAGTTCCCAACAGCCTAAAATTGACTTTAATTTTGATAATTTCGAGCAATCTGTAGTTTTACGACAATCTCCAATATGGTCACGAACCATCATGATTACCCTCATGGGATTGGCTTGTTTTGGCATTACTTGGGCTTGTTTAGCCAAAATTGAGCAAACAATTCCGGCCACAGGTCAATTAAAACCAGAAGGAACAGTTAAAGAGGTCCAAGCTCCTGTTAATGGAGTAGTCAAATCAATTTATATCAAGGACGGAGACGAAGTAAAAAAAGGACAATTGTTATTAAGATTTGAGACAATTGCTACCCAAGCAGAATTAAATTCCTTGAATAAAATTCGCATAGCTTTAATTCAAGAAAATAATATCTATCGCCGCTTAATGGGAGCAAGCAGAGGTACAAATTCTGAAATAGAATTTCTCCGCAGTCAACTACCAGGAGAATCAGCATTTCTGCTCAAAAGTCGGGCTTCTCTAGTCTCAGCAAATGAATTATTACGTTCTCAATTGAGAAATTCATCGGGAACAGCAGGAATAGGAATTGATGAAGAACAACTACTAGCAATTGCTAAAATAGAATTAGCGTCCCGTTCCAAAGCCGCAGATTTAGAAGTTGAAAAAACCAGAAAACAACTTTCTCAAACTAAATTTAAACTCCAAGATACTCGCAATAGTCTAGCAATTCAAAGTGGTATTTTAGCCAGAATTAAAGTCTTAGCGGAAGAAGGAGGCATTTCCCAACTGCAATATTTGAATCAGCAACAACAGGTACAAACTCTGACAGCGGAAATATCACAATTGCAAGAAGAAATAAAACGTCTAGAATTTGATATTGATAAAGGAAAACAGCAATTAACTAATACAGTTGCTAGTTCCGGTAAAGATATTTTGGAAAGAATAGGTGCTAACAAACAACGCATTGCTGAAATTGATAGTCAGTTCACGAAGATTATTTTAGAGAATGAACAGCGTTTAGCAGACATAAATAGCAAAATATTGCAAACACAATTAAACTTTAAATATCAAGAACTTCGCGCTCCAGTAGGGGGAATAGTTTTTGATCTCCAACCTAAAAATGTTGGTTTTGTTGCTAATTCCACACAAAAATTACTACAAATTGTCCCCAAAGAAAACCTATCAGCAGAGGTTTTCATTACCAATAGAGATATTGGTTTTGTGAAAAAAGGTATGAATGTAGATGTCAGAATTGACTCCTTTCCCTTTAGTGAATTTGGTGATATTAAAGGTCAAGTAACTAAGATTGGTTCAGATGCTTTACCTCCAGACCAAACCCATCAATTTTATAGATTTCCGGCCACAGTTAAGTTAGATAGACAATATTTAAGTCTCACAAATCAAGATAGAAAGATATCTTTACAATCAGGAATGTCCATTACTGCTAATATTAAAGTCCGTGAAGAACGCACAGTCATGAGTTTGTTTACAGAGATGTTTACCAAGCAAATTGAAAGTTTAAATGAGGTGCGTTAGGAATGAAAATAATATCCCCGATAGGATTTGCATTCTTTACTAAAAAGCTATCATCTTTTGTTTGTAGTCAGGGTTTTATCCTGATAGATTTTATCATAGTTTCTTAAAAATAGGACTTTCATTCCTAACTACGATTTGATGTATTATACCAGTTGTGTTAGGAATGAAAATAATATCCCCGAATTTGCATAATTAATACAGGCAAGATCCCTGTATCACAAGAGTTTTAATTGTATTAAATGTCCCATAACTGAAATTTTCTATATCGTCACAAAACCCTCAAGCCCGAATTACAGTAATTCTATATTGATTTTCCGTCACCACAACTTGAGTTGATAACCTTTCTTCCATAGGTAAAGCATTTTTCCGTCTATCAAAGATAAATAACCAACCAAAATCTAACCCCAAACGCCCTAAATAAGATTCTAATTGTTCAATTCCATCAGCTTGAGGATCGCCTTTTTTATCCCGCCATACTTTTAATTCAATTCCTAAAATTACCTCTTTATACTGCAAACATAAATCCATTCTATCGCTACCAATTGCATATTCCCTTTCTAAAACTCCCCCACCATTAACCACACGATGTAAAAAAGCCATTAATACAATATGGGGTGCAATTTCATGATAACCCGTACTACCTAATAATGGTTCGACCTGTTGTCGCCAAAATTTGAGAAATGCTGTTAATAAAGCATCTAGATTTACAGCACTTTCTGGTGTTATGAGGTACACCACGGGCGGGCAAGATGCCCACCCCACAAGAGTTTTATTATTAAAATTTGTGCC
>JBJUHT010000059.1:0-10283 GCA_046070105.1 Dolichospermum sp. | reverse complement strand
ACTTTCATCTTTACCAGTTTTTACTCGCTGATAGCTAAATCTATCAGGTTTATGTCCCCTCTTCATCATTAAATTCTCTTAATGAAGGCAACAGGAGAAGATTTTTTGCTGACCACTGACAACCAACAACTAACCACTGACCACTGACAACCAACAACTAACCACTGACAACCAACAACTAACCACTGACCACTGACAACCAACAACTAACCACTGACCACTGACAACTAACCACTAACAACTAACAACCAACAACTAACCACTGACCACTGACAACCAACAACTAACCACTGACCACTGACAACCAACAACCAACAACTAACCACTGACCACTGACAACCAACAACTAACCACTGACCACTGACAACCAACAACCAACAACTAACCACTGACCACTGACAACCAACAACTAACAACTAACCACTGACAACCAACCACTGACAACCAACAACTAACCACTGACCACTGACAACCAACAACTAACCACTGACAACCAACAACTAACAACTGACAACTAACAACTAACCACTGACCACTGACAACCAACAACTAACAACTAACCACTGACAACCAACCACTGACAACCAACAACTAACCACTGACCACTGACAACCAACAACTAACAACTAACCACTGACCACTGACCACTGACAACTGACAACTAACAACTGACCACTGACAACCAACAACTAACCACTGACAACCAACTGTTGACTACTGACTAATTTTATACTCTTGAGCAATATAGTAAAACAAGCGATAATAATTTTGAAAGTCTTGACTGTCACTTTGTCCTTGCCAGTAATATTCCAACATTTCTTGAGTAATAGTTAAGTTAATTATGGTCATATTCTCCTTATTTTGTACTGTCATTACACCGAATAAACCTTGATTAGTTTGAAAATTATATACTTTATTTGCAGATTTTGGTGAAACTTTTAATACGGGCTTACTGACATAGGAGCGAATTTCTAGGTTTTTCTTGTTTGGTAAAACTAATACAACCCCGTCACTGTTGTCTGGGTTTCTTAATTGCTGCCAAGTATTAGGATAGGGAAATTCAAAACCATAACGATCATTTTTATATGTTTTCCATGTTACATTTTTAACTTGAAAATCATGAGGATTACACCCCCAAATCATCAAGCATGAGCCAAGACTTAAAGTAGTAGCATATAGTATCTTTTGTACATAAGTTACAATCATAATAACCCATAATAAGGTAACTTGATAATTGTCACAATTACGCAATGATCACAGAACTGGAGAAAGAAATATTACAGGATATCAACAGAAATTTGATTTTTGAATAAGACTCAGTAGGTATCAATTCTGTCTTTCTTCCTGTGTTCGCTGTCCCCTGTTCCCTGACCACATAAGTAAATTCACTGAATCAAACTGGATTCCTATAGGTGTGGTACTCAAAAAAGATGTATTATCCTTTTTCTGGATATTTTAACTAATCTTAACTTGAAGTACGCTTGACATATCAAATTAGTCATGTATATGATAAAAATCATACAATAATATTGTATGTATTTTGATTTTGCTGTAACAAGATAAAACTTACTTAACAAAAAGTAGTTAAAGTTTTAATAAATTAATCAACTAATAATGCAATCAGATTTACAAACCTCTCTAGATTTAGATTTAGAATCACCTATCTTTTCCCATATTCCCGTTCTCAGTCAAGAAGTAATCACAAGTTTAAATATTCAAAATGGTGGAAATTATTTAGATTTAACAGTTGGTGGTGGAGGTCACAGTCGCTTAATATTAGCAACTGCTGAAGATGTGAAAATTACCGCTGTTGACCAAGATTTAGATGCTTTAAATGCAGCCAAAGAGAATTTAGCGGAATTTGGAAATAGAGTGAATTTTATTCATAGCAATTTTGCAAATTACCAATTTCTAGAAAGTGCCTATCATGGAATTTTAGCAGATCTGGGAGTAAGTTCCTATCATTTAGATCATCCAGAACGAGGTTTTAGTTTTAGAAATACTGCTAATTTAGATATGCGTATGAACCAACAACAATCTCTCACCGCTGGAGATATTATCAATGAATGGGACGAAAAAGAATTGGCGGATATTTTCTTTAAATATGGTGAAGAGAGACTTTCCAGAAAAATAGCTAGAAGAATAGTAGAAAATCGCCCATTTCATACTACTACAGAATTAGCAAATGCGATCGCCTATTCTGTCCCTCCTAAATATCGCTACGGAAGAATACACCCTGCAACCCGTGTTTTCCAAGCCCTGCGAATAGCAGTCAATGATGAATTAAAGGTCTTAGAAACCTTAATAGAAAAAGCACCAACAGCCCTTATTCCCGGTGGAAAAATAGCAATTATCAGTTTTCACAGCTTAGAAGATAGAATAGTTAAACACGGTTTAAAAAACTTACCCTTCTTGCGAATTTTAACAAAAAAACCAATTATGGCTACGGAAGCGGAAATCAAGGAAAACCCCCGTTCTCGTTCTGCTAAGTTGAGAATAGCACAAAAAGAAATTTGACGATGATTGATACTTTTAAACTCTCTCTTTGTCCCTGGTTTAGCCCTAAAATTCTTTTTTGAACTAACTACTCCAGACATGGAGGACACGGAGTGAAGAAAATTCTTAACTGAATTATCTACTGTTGTTATATGCTATATTTTGATGTTTTGAATCAGGAATTGAGTTATGAAGAAAAACCCGATAGTATTGATGTTTAGCACTATGATTATTGGTTGGGGATTTTTACCGTCTTTAGCGCAAGCGAAACCACCTGCTTCTGATACCCAAGTTGCAGCCATGGTGGAAGCTTTGCGACTAGCTGCACCAAAAACGAAAAAGCGCAATGATGGATATTATAGTGAATGGCAAGTTAAACCGGACACTCTCAAAGGTTGGACGAGAAATTGTCTGAAAAAAGAATTAACACCAACTCAGTTTGAAAATGATCCCAAGGTAGCCCGTCAAGTTGTTTCTTGTATCACCAACCGGGAGTTAAATAAGCAATTTGCAGCCACTAAAAACGATGAGACGGCTGCTGTGCGTGGTGTTGCTTGTTGGTGGATGACTGGTAACTATACTGGCTGCGATAAGGGCTTTACGGCTGGTTATGTGCAGCAGGTGGTTCGCTTTTATAAGCAACAAGTTTCTCAACCAGCAGCGGTAACTCCTGCACCACAAAAAACCCCCAATGCAAACCCAAATAAAAACCCAAATAAAAACCCAAATAAAAATAATTCAAATTAGGTTTTTTTATTCCTGATGATACTTTTAAAATATCCTGTTAAAGGTCAGGGAATTTATTATTAGGATATGGCTATTGGACTAATTCTTGTATAGGGGTAATCCAGGAATTACCCCTAATTTCTGTTTAATTTCTGTTTAATTTCTGTTTTGCTTCCTGAATATGAAATAACTGGGAGAGAAAGAAGAAATAAAATATAAATATTAAATTTACCCAAAAGAAAAGTAAAAATGATCCCAAATTTGCTAAAATTAACTAATGCTAAACCAAAAATTAACAGATAATTGTCGGATAATTAAAGGAGGTTTTATCCCATGAATAAAGTATTAGATGAAACTCTGTCTCATCAAGTTGCAAACACTATCAAAAGTAAAGCCAAAAAACCTTTTGATAATGCTTATAAAGCGGTTTTAGTGACTGAGGGGGCAAAGTATGTACAAGGCTTTTTAGTATTTGCGGGTAAGCCATATAAACCTGTTGAACATGGTTGGATTGAAGTTAATGATGTGATTATTGATCCTACACTTCCTTTTCTCCAAAAAAAGCCTCAAGAACTTTATTATTTTCCCGCTCAAAGTCTCAGTATTAAGAAGTTAAAAGCCGTAATTGAAGAATCTCAGGAAGATTATCCAGAGGATGATCCTTTACCTATTTATGGTGAAGCGCCTTATGATTATTATGGTGATGTTATGTTGGGTGGCCAAGAATATTTGCTGGCCTATGAAGCCGCAAAGATTAAGTGTCAAGAAATCAATGGTTTAATTTTTGAAAAAAATTAGTGAGCATTCAGTTATAAATTCACTTTTGTAAGTTTCAACAGTTTTTAATTCCCTATTTCCTATTTATGAGCATCTACCCATCTCAAGTTAAATCGGATACAGCATACCGCCCTCGAGAAAATGACTGGCGGTTATTTTCGCGCTTAGTACCCTATGGTCTTCGTTATGGCAAATTATTGGCAATATCTATGTTACTGCTAATTCCTATTGCTGTTGCTAGTGCTATTAAACCTATTTTAGTGGGGGAAGCTGTTTCTTTAATTCGCAAAGAACCGACTACATATCAATTTTTGCAAAATATACCGCTGTGGCAGGGTTTAAATATTCTTATTGGGATGTTGCTAATAGCAACGGCTATCCGCTTAGTATTAATAGGTGTACAAGGTTATTTGGTTCAGAAATTAGGACAAAAAATCACAGCGGCTATTCGTGAGGATTTATTTGATCATGTGACATCTTTAGCTGTACGTTTTTTTGACAGTACACCTGTAGGTAAATTAATTACTAGACTTACTAGTGATGTAGAAAGTTTAGGAGATGTTTTTTCCACTGGGGCTATAGGTATTATTTCTGATTTATTATCTATGGTAGTGATTATTGGATTGATGTTTTCAATTCAATGGCAACTTGCTTGTTTGTTGATATTTATTCTTTTCCCAGTTACTTGGTTAATAATTTATTTTCAAAAACAATATCGGGCAGCTAATTATAAAAGTAGAGAAGAACTTTCTCAACTTAATTCTCAACTTCAAGAAAATATTGTTGGTATTAATGTAGTCCAATTATTCCGCCGAGAAAAAGTTAATTTGGAGTTATTTCGGGCTGCTAATCAACGTTATGTTAAGGAAGTAGATACTAGCATTTGGTTTGATTCAGCGGTTTCGGCCACCTTAGAATGGGTTGCTTTAATTGCTATTGCTGGGGTTTTATGGTTAGGGGGTAGGTTATTATTAAATCAACACATCACCTTTGGGATTTTATCAGCATTTATTTTATATGCCCAACAATTCTTTGAACCTTTGCGGAATTTTGCTGAAAATTTTACCGTAATTCAATCTGGTTTTACGGCTATTGAAAGGGTAATTGATATTTTAGATGAACCTATTGAAATTAAAGATTACTCAGGTTCTGAAAGTTCCCAGAAAAATTTTGAATTTGGTTACATTGATCAGATCATCTCTAAGTTAGAAACTCAAGATTTTACACCTATTCCTGCCTTGGGGGAAATTAAGTTTGAAAATGTTTCCTTTGCTTATAAAGATGATGATTATGTGATTAAAAATTTAGACTTTACTATTTATCCAGGTGAAAAAGTCGCTTTAGTAGGTCCGACAGGTGCGGGGAAAAGTTCGATTATTCGCTTGTTGTGTCGTCTTTATGAACCAACTCAAGGACGTATTCTAATTGACGGTGTGGATATCCGCGAAATTCCCCAAAAGGAACTGCGAAGTTACATGACGGTAATTTTGCAGGAGGCGTTTTTGTTTGCTGGTGATGTAAAAAGTAACATTACTTTAGGTGATGATTACAGTTTTGCAGAAATTGAACAAGCAGCGGTGAGAACCAATGTTGCAGCGTTTATTAATCAACTACCCCAGGGTTATGATACTCAATTGCGAGAACGGGCGACAAATATTTCTAGTGGTCAAAAACAACTTTTAGCTTTTGCGCGGGCTGCTATTCGTAACCCGGAAATTTTGGTGCTAGACGAAGCTACAGCTAGTTTGGACGTGGGGACTGAGGCTTTGGTTCAAGAGGCTTTAAATGAGTTGCTGACAGGGCGTACAGCGATTATTATTGCTCACCGTTTGTCTACAATTCGTAATGTAGACCGGATTTTTGTGTTGAAGCGGGGAGAATTGATTGAACAAGGTAGTCACGAAGAATTGTTGAAACAAGAGGGATTTTATGCCACTTTGCACAATTTGCAAATGTTAGGAACTTAACAACAACTGAATCAATATTTTTGTCGGGGTGGGGTTGAACAAACCTCAACCCACTATTTCCCCCATGGCGTTTTCATTCTACTTCTGTTTCGATTTTGTCCCCACGTTCAAGTTCCCAAAGAATTTGATTACCTTCACGTCTTACCCGTGAAACTATCCAATTTCGCCAGCGCCATTCATCACCTCTGCTAGTAACAGCACTAGAGTGAACACTCATTAAGTCTGCTAATTCTGAACTGGTGATTAGGTAGCCTTTTTCGGCGATTTCGTCCGCAATTCGCAAAGTTTCCACTAAGTTGCGAAGTTGTGAAACCCTCATTTCAGTTGGTTGTTCGTTGGTTGTAGTCGCAGTTGGGGCGGTAGAAAGTTCCATAATGGTTATATCTGATACAGATGAACTGCTTTCCAGTGTATTTTTATTAATTATTATTGTAGAGTTGATTGGATAATCAGATACTAGTGACTCACTCATGGTGCTGATTTTAGGTAAACTTTCGTAAACAGAATTGGGGAATAACTGTTGGAGGTTAGGGGTTTTACCGTTAGCGAAGCAGCGAGCGATCGCATCACAGCGTTCATTACCAATATTACCAGAATGTCCGCGAACGTGCTGCCATTTTATCAATTGGCTATTAAGTTGATCGAGGGTTTCCAAAAGGTCTTGATTTTGTACAGGATTACCATCTGATTTTTTCCAGCCTTTCCTTTTCCAACCGGGCATCCATTTAGTAATAGAATTAATCAGATATTCACTATCAGTGTACAGGGTAATAGGTTGAGTTTGTGCAGATGATTTAAAAAATTCCAAAGCCGCGATCGCTGCTTGCATTTCCATTTTATTATTAGTGGTATGTTGACATGAATCACCCATTTCATGAACTGAACCATCACAAAAATAGATCACTGTACCCCAACCTCCAGGACCAGGATTACCCGTACAAGCACCATCTGTATATATACTTTCGATTATGCGTTGATTAGACATGATCAAGAATTGCTATATTATTGATAACGGTACATTAATTTTAACTTGACAACATCAGTGAAACCCCAAGTTTGATAAAATGGGATCATTTCTGGTAAACAGAAAAGAGCAATATTTTCAACTTTTTTTAATTGGGGATGATTAATGACTTCATTTAATAACTTAGCACCAAATCCCATTTTTCTATAACTAGGTTTAACAATCACATCATAAAGAACTCCGCGATAAACAAAATCAGTCAGAATACGACAAAAACCAATTAGTACTTTTTCCTCATTTACTAAAGCAATAATAATATCAGATGCAGCCAACATTTTGACCACACCTTGATATGTCCTGTTTCTACTCCAAAATTCATTTTTGTATAATTCTACAAGTTGGTAAATTTGGGTTTCATCCAATTGGTTAACTACTTGATAATTCATAATTTTAATTTTATTAATCACCTAAATTATGGGATTTACTCAAAGGAGTTGATAAGCCATCAATACTCATAAGATTTTTCTTTTGTTGATATTCCTTAACTCCTTCTTCCCCCTTTTTACTAGCCCAATTAACTAAAGTATCTCTTTGTCCAAGATATTCATACAGAGGAACACCAAACCCACAGGAAGTTTGTACTCGTTCAATATCTGCAATAATAATTTGTCGAGTTCCCGGAAGAGGAGGAAATAAAGGATAGAGAAAATTCCAGTCAGGAGAATCTGGTAAAATAGTTTGTCCCTGACCATAAAGACGGAGAATACAAGCCGGCTCTTGAAAAGCGCAAAACATCAAGGTTATCCGTCCATTTTCTTGTAAATGAGCAGATGTTTCGTTACCACTACCTGTTACATCTAAATAACCAACTCGGTGGGGGGAAAGAATGCGAAAACTGTCCAAACCCTTGGGAGAAAGGTTAACATGACCTGTAGAACTCAGAGGTGCAGTTCCCACAAAAAATATTTTTTGAGTAATCATAAACTTTTGTAATTCTTCGCTGATAAAATCAAAAACTTTAGCCATAAACTTGCTATTTGGTACTATTATAGTAAATAATAACCTTTTTTGGAAATGTCGTCAATTTTTTTTCCACCACTCATTCAAAAAATTAATAGTCAAATTGTAGATCAAGCAGATGTTAAATTATACATTCTGCGTCTTGATCTTATGCACCCCCAAATTAATGGTAATAAATGGTTTAAGCTAAAATATAACCTTATCCAAGCTCAGGAGAAAAACTTATCTACAATTCTGACCTTTGGTGGTGCTTATTCTAATCATATTTATGCTACCGCAGCCGCAGGAAATATATTTGGTTTCCGCACTATTGGAGTAATTCGTGGAGAAGAAAATATCCCTTTAAATCCTACTTTACAATTTGCAGTTACACAAGGTATGCAATTAGTATATATTGATCGTCAGACATATAAACAACGCCATACAGAGGAATTTCAAAACCAATTAAAACAGCGATTTGAGAAAATATTTATTATTCCTGAAGGTGGTTGTAATTTAAACGGTATGCGTGGTTGTATAGAGATATTAGAGACAATTAAAGAATTTAATACTGTTTGTTTAGCTTGTGGTACAGGAACAACATTAGCAGGGATAACACTATCATTAAATCAACCCCAAAAAGTGATTGGTTTTCCTGTTTTAAAAGGTGGTGATTTTCTCAAGCAAGATATTAATGATTTACTCAGAAATTATCTAAATTCTGACTTACCTACACCTGTCAATTCTCCCGCACCTTGGGAATTAATTTGTAATTATCATTTCGGTGGTTACGCTCAAGTAAAAGATGAATTGCGGCTATTTTGTGATAATTTTCAACAACAACATCACATACCTTTAGACTATATATATACCGGAAAAATGTTTTATGGAGTTATAGATTTAATCAAACAGGGTTTTTTCAAGTCCGAATCTTTACTATTAATACATACAGGAGGTTTACAAGGTAATAACGGATTTAGATAATTTTTCATCCCTGAAATTCTGAAAATACAGGGATTAAAAACTGATAATTTTCACTAATTAGGCTTATAAATTTGCTTGTTGTTGTAACCAAGAATCTACAGGTTGTCCGTCCTGACGTTTGAGTTCTATTTCTATGATCATGACTTCTTTTGAACCGGGAGGTGCGGGTTTTTTGTGGAAGATAATTTCATAATCTGAGGGGTTTTGATTATGTTCTTTTAACCAATCTTGGACTTTAGTAAGTGCAAAAAATGATTGTCCTTGGGCGAACATTTGGGTAATTTGCATTTGTAATCTATAGGGATTAATGCGACTCATTTTTATTGACTCCTTTGATATTTATAATTATGATTATCTCACGCAAAGGCGCAGAGAGAAAGATTGAGTTGTTTATTCTTGTATGTTGAAATCTACTTTATCATAAATATCTGATAATATCATTTGACAGGAAACAGAGGCTAGATTTAAGTTGACATTTCCATCTGTAAATTCGGAAAATATCCATTGATTATTATCGGTTTTAAAATATTGTTCAATGTGCATTGTGTATTGATCAATTAAAATATATTCTTGTAAGGTGGGAATTGTCCGATAAGCTGCAAATTTTTCATCTCTATCATAGCCTTTAGTAGATTTTGATAAGACTTCGGCAATCATTACGGGATTTACTAAAGTGTCGGTTCTTCCTTCTTGATATTCTAAGGGAGTTTTCACGACCATAATATCAGGATAGGTATGAATTTTTCTGCTGGGAATCCAAAGACGTTGATCTGTGACAAAGACTTGATAAGGTTTACGTTTAAGCGCGAAATTTAACATTGCGTAAAAATTGCCTGCAAGTTGGTTGTGATTGGGTGTTCCGCCTGTCTTATGTATAATTAATCCGTTGATATATTCGTGACGTATTTCTGAGTTTACCTCTAATTCTAGGTATTCTTGGGGTGAATAGTAGCGTGTTTCTTGTGCGAGGGTCATAATTTTAATTTATAGGTTTTATGGTTTCGGAATGTAGGCGATCGCTTCTACTTGCTCAACTAAGTTATAATTATAGTCTAGCAGTTTGTTTGATTTGACAAAAAATTTATGGTGATATTTTGGTCTTTAAATTTTGAAATTACAAATCGTACAAATCCTTAAACCAATTAATAAAACCCTGCACCTTGGGAGTCTGCGGATTTAAAATATTATACTTGATTTTCAAACTGTTTTAGGGCTGAAATTACTATATCTTCAATACTGCTAGGTAAAATATCTTGAGTTCTAATTTGAATAACACTGGGAGTATTTGCCCCTGTTGCAGCTAACAGAGAACCAAAGTCTAAATCATGGGTAAAGACGATATGACCATTGGTTTTTGCCCACTCCATAAT
>JBJUHT010000058.1:0-16534 GCA_046070105.1 Dolichospermum sp. | reverse complement strand
CAACAAACCCCACCAGAAATGCACGGTAAAGTATTTGGCTTTCAAAATCATGCCATTAATATCGCCCTGACCGCACCTCTACTAATTACAGCCAAGTTAGTTAATAGTTTCGGTTTATCTGTTGTATTATTAGGAATGAGTGTACTTGTGGGAGCTATCGGTATCTTGTCCTGGCAAAATACTCGCAAAGTATTGCCAGATGTGATCTAAAAGTTGTACAATCTACATCTATTCTCCTCTCAATTATGTCTGTGAGAATTTTTAAATTAAATCAAGTCTGAAAATACAAAATCTAAGCGTTAATTTTAGTTATACCCTGAGGCTTAAACCGTGCTTTCCTCTTCTTCCATCAGTCCCCCAAAATCAGAAAATCACAACCAGTCCCCCCTGTCGCCAAATTCCCCAGTTCACCCCCCCCAACGTGTCTCTGGAGGTTTCGCCCTCATAGATAGTCTTATTCGTCATGGTGTTGAGCATATTTTTGGTTATCCCGGTGGCGCAATTCTACCCATTTATGATGACCTCTACAAAATAGAAACAGCAGGTACTATTAAACACATCTTAGTCAGACACGAACAAGGAGCATCCCACGCTGCTGACGGTTACGCCCGTGCTACTGGTAAGGTAGGAGTATGTTTTGGTACTTCTGGTCCAGGGGCAACCAACTTAGTGACAGGTATCGCTACAGCTTACATGGATTCCATACCCATGATTGTAGTTACCGGACAAGTACCACGAGCCGCAATTGGTACAGATGCTTTTCAGGAAACAGATATTTATGGCATTACTTTACCCATTGTTAAGCATTCTTACGTAGTCCGTGATGCTAAAAACATGGCGCGAATTGTCGCTGAAGCTTTCCACATTGCCAGTACGGGTAGGCCAGGACCGGTTTTAATTGATGTTCCCAAAGATGTAGCACTAGAAGAATTTGACTACATTCCTGTAGCCCCAGGAACAGTGAAATTACCGGGTTATCGTCCCACAGTCAAGGGAAACCCCCGCCAAATTAATGCCGCCATTCAATTAATTCGAGAAAGTCGTCGCCCTTTGTTGTATGTTGGAGGAGGAGCGATCGCCGCCAATGCCCATGAAGAAGTTAAACAACTAGCCGAATTATTCAATATTCCCGTCACCACTACCTTAATGGGTATCGGCGCGTTTGACGAACATCATCCCCTCTGCTTAGGAATGTTGGGAATGCACGGCACAGCCTACGCAAACTTCGCTGTAACAGATTGTGATTTATTAATTTGCGTTGGTGCGAGATTTGATGACCGAGTTACAGGAAAATTAGACGAATTTGCTTCCTTAGCCAAAGTCATTCACATTGACATTGACCCCGCAGAAGTCGGTAAAAACCGCGTTCCCGAAGTTCCCATTGTCGGAGATGTTAAAAACGTCTTAAAAGACCTATTACACCGATGTCAAAACGTAAATAACAAAGTCACAACTCACCAAAATCAAGAATGGTTAAACCTAATTAACCGTTGGCGACAAGATTACCCTTTAATTGTACCCCATCATGCCGATAGTATTTCCCCCCAAGAAGTAATTGTCGAAATTGGTAGACAAGCACCCCACGCATTTTACACCACAGATGTCGGTCAACATCAAATGTGGGCTGCCCAATTCCTCAAAAACGGTCCAAGACGCTGGATTTCTAGCGCCGGTTTAGGAACAATGGGTTTTGGTGTACCAGCGGCCATGGGCGTAAAAGTAGCATTTCCAGACGAAGAAGTAATCTGTATCAGCGGTGATGCCAGTTTCCAAATGTGTTTACAAGAATTGGGAACACTAGCACAATATGGAATTAATGTCAAGACCATTATTTTAAATAACGGTTGGCAGGGAATGGTGCGACAATGGCAAGAAGCCTTCTATGGCCAGCGTTATTCATCTTCTAACATGGAAGTAGGAATGCCTGATATTGAGCTTTTAGCCCAGGCTTATGGTATCAAAGGCATGGTAATTAGTCAGCGGGAAGAATTGGCAGATAAAATTGCCGAAGTGCTGAAACATAATGGACCAGTGATAGTCAATGTTCATGTTACCAGAGATGAAAACTGCTATCCCATGGTAGCCCCTGGCAAGAATAACTCCCAAATGGTTGGTCTACCCAAACAAACACCAAAAACCGCCGTAGAATCAATTTCTTGCAGCAATTGTGGCACACAAAACCAAGCTAATCATAATTTCTGTTCTGAGTGCGGGACTAAATTGTAATTAGATTTTATAGTTTTAGAGAACGGTAAAGCACATTGCGCTTTACCCTGTTCTAGTAACTAACTAGGACCCAAAGTGGTACAAAGAAAGATTTAGCTAATGCTTAATAAATTCAATGAATCTTCTCATACATAAGAAGATAATCGCTGTAATTTCATAGATGTAGGTTGGGTTAGCCTAAGTAAACCTAACATGATCAAAGTTTTTGTTGGCTGACACTATCGCTTAATCCAACCCACGGTTTTTTATCATCTGTGGTAAATGTCTTTTAAATTAAGTAGTCGTGCAAAATAAATTTCATAGTTAGGAGAGGGAACAGGGAACTCTTAACTGGGAACAGGTAAGGTTTACAGAGATTTTTTCTTCAATAACTATGTGCAATTAATTTTGCCTGGGTATTTAATATTATAAATATAACATGAATCAAATTTATACAACCGATGTATTAGTAGTCGGTGGTGGCACAGGTGGAACTGTGGCCGCTATCCAAGCAGCGAGAAAAGGCGTAAAAACCATCCTAGTGAGTGAATTTGCCTGGTTAGGGGGAATGCTCACCTCTGCGGGGGTATCAGCACCCGACGGCAACGAATTACAAGCCTTTCAAACAGGTTTATGGGGTGCTTTTTTACAAGAATTGCAACGTAGACAACCAGGAGGATTAGATCATAGTTGGGTCAGCTTTTTTAGTTATGATCCGCGTATAGGTGCAGAAATATTTGCCGACTGGGTGCGAGAATTACCTAATCTCCAATGGATTTCGGGAAAAGTGCCTTTAGAGGTTTTGCGAACAAAAGACTGTATCACAGGTGTACGCTTTGCAGATTTCACCGTCAACGCCAAAATAATTCTTGACGGCACAGAATTAGGGGATTTATTAGCTTTAGGAGAAATACCATTACGTTGGGGTTGGGAATTACAGTCAGAATGGGGAGAACCCAGCGCACCTGCCAATTTTAACTCCCTGACCCAAACCTATCCAGTGCAAGCACCCACTTGGGTAGTAGTAATGCAGGATTTTGGGGAAAATATCGCCCCAGAAATTTTTCCAGCCCCTAACTATGATCCATCCCAGTTTACAGGAGCTTGGGATGACTATGGTCCAGAAAAATTTTTGAACTATGGACGCTTGCCTGGCAGGCGATTTATGATTAATTGGCCTGTAGCAGGCAACGACTACTGCCAAAATGCCAATCGCTTGCTAGATGTAGGGGTGAAAAGACAGGAATTTGTGCAAGAATGTTTTTGGCACAGTCAGAATTTCGCTCACTTCATTCAAACTCAGTTTGGTAGGCGTTACGGATTAGCTGTAAAACTTTTTCCTCATCCTAACTCCGCTTTTGCCCTCCATCCCTATTATCGGGAAAGTCGTCGCTTAGTAGGCTTGACAACCCTTTGTGAACAGGATATTCTGCCTTTAGCAAACACTAAAACCGCACTACCATTTCATGATGCGGCAGCGAAGCTAACCGAAGGTATCGCTGTCGGTAACTATGCCAACGATCACCATTATCCAGGTGTTGAGTTTTTATTGCAACCTAAATCTATCCGTTGGGGTGGAAGATGGACCGGAACACCTTTTACTATCCCCTATTCCGCCCTCATTCCCGCCGATACAGATGGTTTTCTGGTTTGCGAAAAGAACATTTCCGTTTCCCATATTGCTAATGGGGCCACCAGACTTCAACCTGTGGTCATGGGCATTGGTCAAGCTGCCGGTATGGCAGCTGCCATGAGTGTTGTGTTAGGATGTCAGCCCAGGGATTTACCAGTGAAGAGTTTGCAGGCTGCATTATTGACAGATGACTATGCACCAGTCGTAATTGTTCCCCTGTTTAACTTATCATCTGATCATCCCGATTGGTTGCACTGGCAAACTTATTATTTAGACCACCCAGAAGCTTATCCCGCTGATGGTAATTGTCCTTGTATTTTGCACCAAACTGATCATAAATTAAACCTTAATTATTTTGTAGGAAAATTTAAACGGCTGGGTGAGCAAAATTATCAATTTAATATTACAGAAGAAACCAATTTAACTACGACAAATTGGCAGCTTGTAGCATTGCGATCGCATATAGACCAGCAATTACAAACTCTTCCCTCAACAAAAATACTCAAGGTTTGGGGGCGAATAAATTCTTCTGGAAATTGGTTACTCGTTGAGCATCTTCAAGAAGTATAAAATTAACTTTTATTCAGTAAAATACAATACTTTTTGGCAAATTTTCCGGATGGACATATAAATATTAAGGATCAATGAAGTAGAGAGTTCTAAAATAGACATCTACTATGCGTGCTGCTATTTCACTTTTGGTATCGAGTCTGGTATTTAGCTCTTTGGCTTTCAACTGCAAGGTGGTACAGACTCATTTTTCCACTTTGCCTAAGCTCAAGTCTGATTACCAATTTTCACTTTTGACTAAGGAAGGTTTCGCTATGGGTCAAACAAATTTTAATTTGGCCAATAATTTGAAATCTAGTCCTAATGACCCACAAGCACCCAATCCTCATCGGGGCAGTGGTCGTAAAGGTCTAGATGGATAATTGTTTGGATTTTGCTATTATTTAACAGGTAATTGGTCTTTAATACCTGCTAAGAATGAGAGTGATTTTACCGGATTATTCGCCCATTAATTCCCCTACTTTTTGGATTGAGACGATATAGACGGTTACGGTACTACAATTGTGGGAATCTGTTGTTTAAGGTTTCTTTTGTACTGATGCTGTGATATAGCTAGTTATAAGCGCTATATCTTTTGTCAGTTATATAGTTCGTTACTACGAAGCTATTAGCATTTTAATTTCTCTGCTAAAGACATGGACAGTTACAGCACTTCATCACCGAAAAATTGTTCAATATTTCATCAAAACATCCGGTAATTATTTAACCTCTTCATCAGGAATATAGTGAACTCTTGTCTTTTGCCTCTTGTCTATTTATTGACTCATTAACTTTAGTTCTTCTCTCGTAGACTCTATAGTTGTACTTGGTCTATGGAGACATTCATCTCAAGTGATGAATACATCAGGTATCCAATGTCCCTAAGTTTATGAACATTTTGTCCCTGCTTACTAACTCGCCCGAATTTTTAGAGCCAAAAAAATGGAAAATGTAAATCATTCATCACAATCTTATAGTGATTTTTACGTACCACATTTTCAAGTCTCACGCCAAGGCGCAAAGTCGCCAAGGAAGAAAGGAATATAAAAACAAAAGTGTGGTACAAATACATTAAAATTGCTGTAATCCGTGAATGGTTGATTTTATTCTCATCCTTGTAATAGTCGCCTTTTTAGCCTTTTATCTGGCCTGGAATTTGGGTGCAAATGATGTTGCCAATGCTATGGGAACTTCTGTGGGTTCTAAAGCGATGACACTGTCACAGGCAATTATGATGGCCGGGGTGTTAGAGTTTCTTGGTGCTGTCTTCTTTGGACAAAAGGTAACATCTACCTTGGCAACAAAAATCGCTCATCCAGCTTTGTTTGCAACGACACCACAGACTTTAGTGATAGGCATGATCTCGATACTTTTATCGGGTGGAATATGGCTACAAATTGCTACATTTAGAGCTTTACCTGTGTCTTCATCTCATGCCATTGTCGGGGCGATCGCTGGCTTTATTTGGGTATCATTAGGAATAGAGTCCATAGATTGGCCATCTATCAGTTTAATTACCTTATGCTGGATTTTAACACCCATAATTAGTGGTGCTATCTCCGCTGGTTTATATAGTCTAATTCGATACTGGATTTTTAACCAACTTCATCCCCTGTCCCAGTTACAAGAATGGATTCCCTGGTTAAGTACATTGCTATTGAGTGTATTTGGTATGATTGTTCTGCCCACAATCACTCAACCTTTGAGCCAGTTTTTACTCACACAAAGAAAATTGAATATTCCCCCTCATGATATTACCCTATTTATCACTGGCATAGCTGCTATAGCCCTGACTTTCATGAGTTGGCGACAATTAGCAAATAGTAGTCAAATTGACCATCCTCAAAGTTTATTTGCCAAATTTCAAGTCATCAGTGCTGGCTTTGTCGCTTATGCTCACGGTTCTAACGATGTTGGTAATGCGATCGCTCCCCTAGCAGTAATTTACTACATCTATCAAGAAGGTGAAGTCCCTAATGATCAACTCACTATTCCCTTTTGGATTCTAGTTTTAGGCGCTTTAGGAATTGTTCTAGGTTTAGCCGTTTCAGGTAAAAAAGTCATCACCACCATTGGCGAAAATATTATTTCCTTAGAACCTAGCAGTGGATTTTGCGCTGAACTAGCTACAGCAATCACAATTTTACTAGCCTCCCGGCTCGGTTTACCTGTTTCTACTTCCCACGCCCTCGTCGGTGGAGTTGTGGGTATTGGACTGGTACAAAATCTTCGAGCTATCAAACTTTCCACTATCCAAAATATCGCCGCCGCCTGGTTAATTACAGTCCCCATCAGCGCCGCCATGAGCGCTATGATCTTCACTATCATCACTAACCAATGAAAAATCCCCCCTCTACCTCAAACCTCACCTGTAATTTGAATTTTGCAACGGTCTAAGGGGAACACCAAATGAAGATTTTTCTCTAATTTCTGCCCATTAATGTCTATAATTAAGAAAAATTAGACATCCTCTTCCATGGCAGGTGTTGGCGTGTTCACAAGTATAAATTCCCCGTATAGGTTAAGTAAATTTATAAATCTAGTAAAATTGTGCAGTTTTTCCTATTTTTGCAGGAAATTTCATATAAGTGTTGATTCGATATTCCGAGTAGTGACTTAATCATCAAGGTGTTAGAGGCTAGAAACTGATGGGGCGATTTGAAAAGCGAGCAGAAAACCCACGCATTAGAGGTGAGCTATCCAGGGCCGCAGAAAATGCTCTGTGGGATGTGGTTGAGGATTTAGAAAATCTGCAACAAAATCTCTTGAGAACTTTACAGGAAGATGTAAAACGTCTAGAAGCAGAAAAAAACAGATTATCTCACGATATTCAAAAGTTAATTACCGAAAAGGAACAGTTGCAGCAATCACGACAAATCACTGAACAGCAAGTGTTAATTCGTCAACTGTCCGAGGTCTTGGCTAAACACATCTCTTCCCAATTACAATCCTCGTTACAAATTTTAGCTACCCAAACTCTAGAGCATCATTCCTCTAACCACCTTGAAATTAAAAATACTCAACTAAATAATCATCCAATTCATGACATTGGACAAAATGTTAGCACCATCATAGAGAGTCTCGATCATAGTGTCACTAATGCCTTTAGTTCACTATCACAAGAACTCAAAAACTATCAAAGTGATCTTTCTCAACAGTTGGCACAAATGTATAGTCAACAGCAGCAAGGAGAAATAATATTGGCTGAGGTTGTCAACAGGCTACAATATCAACTGGAAAAAAATAGAGACACAAATCTTGATATCACAACCGCAGGCGCACCAACGGTTTTACAATTACCTGATGGTCTGCGTGATCAATCTATACATCAAAATGGTAATGGGGAAAAATCCGCTCCAAAAATTATTACTGAAGCGATGACTTTGATTCCTCATCAATTACCACAGGTTGATTCTACATCAGCAGCAACAATCGCTATATTATCTTCACCCGATAGCGATGAAAACCCGCAAAGCGATTCTTTAATCAAACCAGATTTAACAACTACTTCACTCAGTGAAAACCCTCAAAGCGATTCTTTGATCAAACCAGATTTAACAACTACTTCACCAATAGTAAAAACTTCTGAACTTACTACTGTCTTAACTTCTCAAGTATTAACAGCACCAGCACTAGGAGGGACACAACCCGAACTGAGTTCAGTCTTAACTAATAATTTATCAACAAGACGACCCCCAGCACCAAAATTAAGACGGGAAACAACACCCAAACCACAAACAAGTCCGAGACAACAAAGACAACGAACATCTCCCAACTGGTCAGAATTACAAATAGGTTTTTTGTTGATTTCTTTGTATACAGTGGTTTCGTCTCTTTACAACGTGGCCATTAAGGCAATCTTCTTAACCAGTTCTAATTCTGATCCTTTGGCAGGATTGGCAACACAGCAGTTAATCTTGCCTACATTGGGTAATATTTTCTTGATCTTAATGCTACGTTTATTAGTGGTTGTACCATTAATGGTATTACTGTCGCCTATATTACATCCACTTATTTGGGAAGACTTAGAAAATTTATTTGCTTCCTTGGGGGGAAAAGCAATTCCTAGCCATAACAAAACTAAACAGGCTGTATTTTTATCAGTAATTAGCGGTTTTTTGTTATTCCTATCACAGGTACTTGTGTATCTGGCAATTGGTGAAGTAACTACTTCCATGGCGATCGCTCTTTTCTTTATCTATCCGATTATAAGTGTTTTTCTGTCATGGTTTTTGTTTCAAGAGCGTCCTAATTTACTGATTACTGGCGCTATGGCAGTAATTTTCGCAGGAGAATTGTTAATCTTAGGTGGTCAATCTGTAGTGGTCAACAATACTTCTTTAGGCAGCACTACGGCGATTCTATCCGGGATAGTATTTGCAATTTACGTTATTGTTACTAGAATATGCGCCAACAAACTCAAATTACATCCCGTATCTCTGACACTAATTAACTTTACTACCATGTTGTTATTAAGTTTCGCTTGCTTAATCATACCTCTACCAAGTAATCTCGGTTTAGTAATTAACTCATCTAATATACTAGAACTGGTTTTAAGTGCTTTTATATTAGGTGTTTTAACCTTGTGCGCTTACTTATTCAATAATTTTGGTATTCGCAAACTAGGCACTCCTCTCTCCTCTTTAATTGGAGCTACGGTCCCAATTTTGACGGTAATTTTCGGCAGTTTCATGCTGCAAGAATCTCTGGAGATTGTACAGATTATGGGAGTTATATTAGTGACTGTAGGGGCAGCCTGCATTGGTTGGAGAAAAACACCCTCTCAGCCACAACTTTCTAAATAGTTAGTAGCATATCAAGACTCTCATGAAGTACAAAATTATCTGCATCCATTGTCCATCTGGGTTAAATTATTTCTGCTTGTACCTCACTTGAGGTGATAACTGCTATAATTAGCAAATTCATAAGAACGTAAGTTGCTTTTCAGGTACAGTCCGGGAATTTGATTACTTAACTACCTGTCTTGAGAACAGATGAAGTTGTTAAAAGGGTTTACAGAAATTTTTTCTTTCATCATATAGGTAATATATGGATATTTAAGAAAGAGAAAGTTATACTGGGCTTTAATCAAAAAATGCCTTCTCATTCTCCGGCCCCATACTCCTAAGAAAACCTGCATCTCAAAACCCTGGATAACCTCAAGTTTCCAAGTCATTCTCAAGGGAGGGGTTAGTCAATCGGAGGCGAAAAGTTGCCAATTTACACCCTGAAAGAAAATCTACTACCTAAAAATTGCCGAGTCAATCCATAATTTTAGATTGGGGAGATCATTTTTTGCAAATGGGTGTATAATCAGTAATTTAATTTGAAGATCATACTTGTAACCGAGCCATTAAACCGTCTGTAGAATATGACCAACGACATAGATCTGATTAAGCGTCTTGGACCTAGTGCTATGGATCAGATCATGCTTTATCTAGCTTTCAGTGCCATGCGTACAGGTGGACACAGGCATGGAGCATTTTTAGATGCAGCCGCAACAGCAGCCAAGTGTGCAATTTACATGACCTATTTAGAGCAGGGACAAAACCTGCGAATGACTGGACATTTGCACCACCTGGAGCCAAAGCGAGTTAAAATCATTGTCGAAGAAGTAAGACAAGCTTTAACTGAGGGCAAACTACTAAAAATGCTGGGTTCCCAAGAACCTCGCTATCTGATTCAACTTCCTTATGTCTGGATGGAAAAATATCCTTGGCAACCAGGAAGATCCCGTGTTCCTGGTACAAGTCTAACCAGCGAAGAGAAAAAACAAATTGAGCAAAAACTACCGAAAAATCTTCCTGATGCTAAGTTAGTCACCTCATTTGAATTTATGGAGTTAATTGATTTTCTTCATAAGCGATCGCAGGAGGACTTACCCCCTAATCACCAAATGCCCTTGAGTGAAGCATTAGCAGAACATATCAAGCGTCGGCTATTATATTCGGGAACGGTAACACGCATTGATTCCCCCTGGGGTATGCCCTTTTATGCTCTGACTCGTCCCTTCTATTCTCCTGCTGATGATCAAGAGCGCACATACACGATGGTAGAGGATACGGCTCGATATTTTCGCATGATGAAATATTGGGCAGATCGCAAACCAAACACGATGCGGGCTGTGGAAGAACTGGATATTCCCGTTGATCAAATCGAGCAGGCAATAGACGAATTAGACGAAGTTATTCGTTCCTGGGGAGATAAATATCACCAGGAGGGTGGTGTACCAATGATCTTACAAATGGTTTTTGGTAATAAGGATGAATAGAACACCAATAACATACTGATTTTGTTTACGGTGGCACACCCATCAAGACTACAGTGATAATTCTCTTGGTTCACAACAACTGCTGGACTTGCTGATATTATCCTAGTTGGGTTTGAACCGAATATATTGGCTGGCTATCCGCCAAAACCCTATATCCTTGGCATTAATATAAGTATCTGCTGAACGAGACAGAAATCAATGTGCCAACATAAACTCAGGAGACACTTAAAAAAAGTGTCTGAATTTGTTGTTTTTAACTATACAGGTTACTAAGTCCTGTGGATTTGCAGGTGACTGAATGATCACGATCATTGGACTGGTCAATGTGTCCAAAATTTGAGAGATTGGTTTATGTTATACTTGTAATCAGTATGGGCAACCTGATGCTCGTTTTGTTAGAAATCGGTAACAGTCATAGTCGCTAAACTACTGGTTAATAATCACCTATAGTTATCAATCATGCTCTAAATACAGAGAAGCAATAATTTGTTGATTTGTTCCCAAAGTTACTATTTTTTACCTTTGCTGGCTTGAAAATCTAATTTTCTATCTTCTGTTGTGCAGTCAGGTGGGCATATTCATCAACAATACGTCAATTTTTGCTCAATTTAACCATTGATTGTTGTGAATTTTATTTGTAAATAGAGGACAATTTAACTATAAAATGTCTATCATGATTGGGAACTATGTCATAATAGTAAGTCTGAATAAAATTTTAGAAGGATTAAATTAAGGAAACTCATGTCCCGATATAGAGGACCCCGCCTCAGAATTGTCCGCCGTTTGGGCGAATTACCAGGCTTAACTCGCAAGAGTGCTAAACGCGCTTATCCCCCAGGACAACATGGTCAAAACCGGAAAAAGCGATCTGAGTATGCTATCCGTTTGGAGGAAAAGCAAAAACTCCGCATGAACTACGGTTTGACGGAAAAACAAATGCTGCGCTATGTCCGTAAAGCTAGACGAGTGGCTGGTTCTACTGGACAGGTCTTACTGCAATTGTTAGAAATGCGCTTGGATAATACTGTTTTTCGTATGGGTATGGCTCCAACTATCCCCGCCGCCCGTCAATTGGTAAATCACGGCCACGTAACTGTTAATGGTCGAGTAGTAAATATTGCCAGCTATCAGTGCCGTGCCGGTGAGGAAATTGCTGTGAGAAACAGAGAAGCTTCTAAGAAGTTAGTGGAGGCTAATTTACAATATCCCGGTTTAGCTAATCTTCCTAGTCATTTAGAGTTTGATAAAACTAAGTTGACTGGTAAGGTCAATAGTATAATTGAACGGGAATGGGTGGCACTACAAGTTAATGAACTACTGGTGGTGGAATACTACTCACGTCAAGCGTAGGACAATTTTGGATTTTGGATTTTGGATGGGAATTGTTTTTCTTGGCATTGACAATCCAAAATCTAAAACAGAATTTACTGGTATAATATCTAAATCGTAGTGAGGACTTTAGTCCTCTCTTCGAGACTCTAGGAGAACTAACCACCAATTTGGGACATGGTACGGGTATAAGTGCCGAGAGTACCAGAGTCACGTTGTTTAAAGTTTATTTCTGATTTGATATTTAAAATTTGTCTCACTTGTGTTTGTAAATCTGTGGTACTGATACCAGCGCGTAAAGATGATTTTAAGTTAATTTGACCCGTTTCATTTAGTAAGCAGGGACGTAGCCAACCGTCGGCGCTAAGACGCATCCGGTTACAGCGATCGCAAAAACATTCTGACATTTGGCTAATAAATCCTATTGTACCTTTAGCCCCAGGAATTTGAAAGATATCAGCAGGTCCATTACCACAAACTTGGGATTTTGTCAATCCCCAACGCGCATAAATAGATTGACGTAAATCTGCTGAAGATATCCAACCGCGATCGCTAAATAAGTCTTCGTTACCGATAGGCATAAATTCAATAAATCTAACGTGCCATTGTTTATCAATAGTTAAAGCGGCCAAATCTAAAATTTCATGGTCATTAACGCCTGGAATTACCACTACATTTAATTTTAGCGGGTCAAATCCCACCCTGTAAGCAGCCTGGATACCTTGCCACACTTGTTCCCAGCGTCTACGTCCATGATTACCAGTAATTTCTGCAAATATATTTGAATCTAAAGAATCTAAACTAATATTAATTCTTTTTAAACCTGCATCATAGAGATTTTGGGCTATGGGAGCGAGTAGAAAACCATTTGTAGTCATTCCTATATCTTCAACTTGGGGAAGATGAGCAATTTTTGCAATTAAATCAATTATATGAAGACGGAGTAAAGGTTCACCACCAGTTAAGCGAAAGCGGGTAAAACCAACGGGGATAAATACCTCTTGAATGAGAGTAAGCAGTTCTGCATCAGTTAATAATTGCTCTTTAAGGATATAATTAAATTCTGCACTTGTAGGCATACAGTATTGACAACGAAAATTGCAACGATCAATTAAACTGATACGAAGATAGTCCACCTTGTTTACAGTTGCGCTGATTGTCATATTAGGGAAAAGATGACAGATAGAATAACTCTATTATAGACATAATAGAACTGAATTCTCCAAGCAGTCTGATAGCTTATTCCTTTTGATTTGGCTTCCGTCAGATAATTTCATTCCTCAACTATAACACAGATGATTATGTTTGACTATATCTGACTATATTTTTGTTATTTACAGCAGTTTTCATGTATTTGTACCACACGCTAATTTTTCTATTCCTTTCTTCCTTTGCGTCTTTGCGCCTTGGCGTGAGATATAAAATGTGGTTCATTTACCCGAAAATCGCTGTAAACTCAATACCCATTTTGGGTTATGAGTAGTTACATCACACCCCATAACCCTATTCAGAGAAAAATGGCTCGTCACCCTACCTTAACTTTTGATCGTGGTACATTAATTTTACACCCACCACCACGGAGTAAAACTTGGATAAATTATGCTACATGGGATGATAGAGTAGAGAAGTTTCGTATTCCGGCCATAAGATACCGTTCCTTAGTTGAAGCCCTGCAAGCCGAAGTTACGGATTTTACTGATGAAGCTAAAGCTTTTTATCCTTTAGAGTTAGTGGCTAGTGTAGAAATGACCCCTTATTCCCACCAAAATGAGGCTTTAGCGGCTTGGAAACTGGCTGGACGACAGGGGGTAGTTGTGCTACCGACAGCAGCAGGTAAGACCTATTTAGCGCAAATGGCTATGCAGTCCACACCGCGCACCACCTTGATTGTAGTCCCAACTTTGGATTTAATGCACCAGTGGTATGCTCACTTAGTAGCGGCTTTTCCTGATCAGGAGGTAGGTTTACTGGGGGGTGGTTCACGGGATAGAACAGCAATTTTAATTGCTACATACAATAGTGCTGCTATTTATGCTGAGAATCTAGGTAATAAATATGGCTTGATAATTTTTGATGAATGTCATCACCTACCTACAGATTTTAACAGAGTTATTGCTGAATATGCGATCGCCCCTTATCGTTTAGGACTGTCTGCAACCCCGGAACGCACAGATGGTAAACACACTGATTTAAATATTCTTATTGGTAGAGAAGTGTATCGTAAACGGGCTGAAGACCTAGCTGGTAAGGCTTTAGCTGCTCATGAAATTGTGCAAATTAAAGTTAAATTATCCCCAGTAGAACGAGAAAAATATCATCAATTAATTGAAACCCGAAATGATTTTTTAAACCAATCAAAAATCTCTTTAGGAAGTATCCAAGGTTGGCAAATGTTTGTACAAATGAGTGCAAAATCTCAACTTGGACGTAGAGCAATGTTAGCACATCGTCAAGCCAAAGAGATCGCTTTAGGAACTGATGGTAAATTGCGGGTACTTATTGACTTATTAACCAGTCATTATCCCGAAAGAATTTTGATTTTTACCGCTGATAATGCTACGGTTTATCGTATTTCTCAAGATTTATTAATTCCTGCAATTACTCATCAAACACCCGTGAAAGAAAGACACGAAATTTTAACCAAATTTAAAGCAGGTGAATATAATAGTTTAGTTGCTTCTAATGTCTTAAATGAAGGTGTAGATGTTCCCGCAGCTAGTATTGCGATTATTCTATCAGGTACGGGTTCAACGCGGGAATATATTCAACGATTGGGGAGAATTTTACGCAAGGGAAATTTAGCAAATAAACAGGCAATTTTATATGAAGTCATAACCGAAGACACAAGTGAAGAGGGAACTTCAGCCAGACGCAGGGGAGAAAATAACACTCAGGAAGAAAAACCGAAAAGGGCAAATTTACAAGTTATTTATAATCCCGAAAAGAAAAGCGATTTAAGAGCAGCAGAACAATTAGAAATTAACTATTCAACTAAAAAGAAAGATGTTACCAACGGACTTACTAATACACCGTCAAAACGGCGAGGAAATTATTCCCAAGAGACTGAAACTTGATCATAAACATTTGAATTTAGCCAGCGATTTAATTAGTTTTTTTCAGGAAGCAGTCGGGAAAAATCAAGGATTATTAGAACGTCAATTAGTAGACTTTGAAGGAGATAGCACAGATTACCGTATCAAACGAGGTTTAGCTCATATTCTGAAAAGCAGTTTTTGTACTTTTGAAATAGTCAGTCCTCTTGAACCAGCAATGTTAAGAGAAAGGGTATTTACCTTAGCAGCAAAATCTACTTATAGTCGAGAATTAACGGATATTACTTTAAATAAAATTGCGGCTGATTTAAGTCAAGAACTAAACCAAGAAATTTTACCTATACAAATACGAGACCGACTTTACGCAGATTTATCAGAAAATAAAATTTTAACTGCTTTTGATGCTCCCAAACCAGAAGATGTTTTACATCGTTATAACTTATCTCAAATTCAAGGAGTTTTTTATAAAGCTAGTCAATTAGTATTAAATGCTCATCGTAATGTTCCCGGAGAATATAAACTATTATTTCGTTATTTAAAGCTATTTCAATTAATGGCTTATATTGAAGGTGATGCAGATCATGGTTTTACAATTAGTGTAGATGGTCCTGCAAGTTTATTTACTTCCAGCACCCGTTATGGTTTAGCTATAGCCAAATTAATTCCTGCTTTACTTCATGTAACAAAATGGAGTTTATCAGCAACATTACAAACTCGTAATTCTTATACAAATGAGTTAAAAATAGGACGTTTTAGCCTTAATTCTGAATGTGGATTAGTCTCCCATTATCCTCCAGGTAAACCTTATGATAGTATGTTAGAGGAATCTTTTGCTAGTAAATGGGATAGCTTAAAAAGCGGTTGGATATTAGAGAGAGAAGTTAATCTAATTCCCATTCCTGGTAGTGTGATGATTCCCGATTTTCGATTAGTTCATGCAGACGGAAGGGTATTTATTTTAGAAATAATTGGTTATTGGAGACCAGAATATTTACAAAAGAAATTTTACCAAATAAAACGGGCAAATTGCGATAATTTGATCTTAGCAATTTCCGAAAGATTGAACCTAGAAAAAGCCGGAGTGAAATTAGATCATGTTCCCGCGAGAATTGTTTGGTTCAAGGAAAAGTTATTACCCAAATCTGTACTAGCAGTAATTGATAATTGACAATGAATAATTAAGGATAATTGTAGATAATTGTAGGTTGGGTAACGTAACAGCAAAATCCCGGAAATTCCTGCGTTTGATACAGCACTTTCTGGTGTTATGAGGTACACCACGGGCGGGCAAGATACCCACCCCACAAGAGTTTTATTATTAAAATTTGTACCTCATAGCAATGGAATCTGTTGTATTTACAGGGGTTTCCGCTCTTATGAGGTACATATTAAGCCCCCTCCTCGCACCCCCCTCAATCCCCCCGCAGCGGGGGGAAGAAAAGGATAAACTTTTGATATTGGAGGGGGTTGGGGGTGGGGTGACTTTGTACCTCA
>JBJUHT010000057.1:0-4101 GCA_046070105.1 Dolichospermum sp. | reverse complement strand
GGTGAGTGCGGTGGATAAACCCGACTTATACAATTGCGAATTATTTCCTTTTCTTTATAATTGAAACTTCAAAAACCTCTCTTCAAATTTGATTAATCAAACTATCCAATGGATAACTTTTTAAGTTAGTAACTGGCATTTTTGCTAAATCTATTTTAGCTTCATTATTCAAGATAACTCTAGCATAAATGCGGGGTAACAAAGATTGCCATTGCATATTTTCTAACTTATCAATGAAGGAGATTTCTATAGTATTACTAAAGTCTAAATCTATCATTAACAGATTCATAGCTACACTGGATAAAAACATTTCTGCATCTTCTATAGTTAGATTACCTGTGTGAATAATCAGGGTAATTTTTTGATTTTCAGGGTGATTTGCTAATGTTTGAATTACCTCTTGTAACTCAAAACCAAGTTCCTCTTCTGCTTGTGTCCAATCTGGGAATATGATTAAATTAATATCTCTTAACTTTAACTTATTAGCAAAATAGTCTAAATTAAAATCTTGAGATAATTTATTTAAGATAGAGACAACATGAAGTTTTCCATGAAATCCAAAGGTGTTTTCCCAAGAAAATTTTTCAAATTCTTCTATGGGTTGTTCAAAACTAAATTTAATAGCAACTTCTAAAGGCGCGAATTTAATACTTTGCGCTTTAAACCAGTCATAAAAATAATAGCAGATAATCAAATCTTCTGATAATGAAGATGTTTGTATATTATCAAAATCCAATTCTGAACATAATTCTAGTAGCCTTTTACTTCTTAAAGAAAAACCACCATTACCTACTCTATTTTTATTTAAGTCAAGTATATTTACTGTCTGACCTTGGGAGTTAACTAAATGAGATTGTTTCCGCCAAGGTGCACCAATATAATCATAATTTAAAAATTCCTCTGACCAAAATTGAGGATTGATAATAAAACCATCCCCCTGTGTAACTAAGCAAAATTCAGTCTCTATAAATGAATTAAGTTCTTTAATTATAAATCTGCTATATTCAACTAAATTCTTGATAGGATGAATTTTAATAATTTCTAATTGGGGGAAAAGTTCCAAATAACTTTGATCAATTTCCTCAGATGTAAAGAACAATACTCTATTAAAGTTTGCGTTTAAATTGGAAATTACTAAACTTAGCAACGTAAGTTCTATCTCTACGGAAGATATGGTGACTAGAGTTGTATTTTGCAGATTGATTTTATTTGTATTTTTATCGAGTAAATGAATAGCATTATTCAATAATTCTGTGATATTAATAGTCTGTTGTGTTTGAGTTAAAGATCCACTATAAAAAGTTCTTTCAGTAAAATCATCTGCTAGAATATCTCTGACTATGAAAGGAGGATGTTTTAAAGGAAACTGCATTTCTTCAACTGGTATATTAGCTAAAATACTATTGGAATCTGTTGCGTGAGTTCCTTCTTTACCAAAACCAATATTAGAAACTAAATTAATATTTGGTAAAACACTTAACCCTTGATTTAGATAACAAGCAAATAACCAAGGATAATCCCAAGTATTGTATCCTTCATACATAGCTTGGAACATTGCTGACCAATATCTAAATGCTTGTTCATCTTGGAGAATATCAAATAGCCAATTTTCATCCCTAACTTGAGGCCAAAGCTCCATAGTATCATCATAATATTGCCATGCGCTTTTCCAAGTAGCCCATCCCCAACAATGACTATAACGGGAAAAATAATAACTATAATTTCGTCGTTGTTGTCCAAACTGAAGATTTTGACCACAAACTAACATGATTCTGGGATGATCACGATACTTTTCTAATAATTCTTCACAAAAGCGAAAGAAGCTAGAATCAGGAAGACAGTCATCTTCTAAAATAATCGCTTCTTCTACTTGAGAAAATACCCAATCTAGCCCCGTGTATATTCTTTTCCTACACCCTAAATTAATATCAGAGTAGTTAGTTAATACTTGACATTCCCAGTCAACTTGATCAATAATTGCTCTGGTAGCAGCACACTTTTGTTCTTCTCCTACCTTATCTATTCTTGGTCCATCAGCAATAACTAATAATTTAGGAGGTTTAGCTTCACTAATTTTTTGAAATACCCTCTGTGTAACATCAGGACGGTTAAAAATGATGAAACAAACCGGGGTTTTTAATTGCCATTCATTCATAAGTTCCTACTTTTTAAATTGCAATTATAGGACTGGTAATCTGAAAACAGGATCTTCCTAAACAAGAGTGTTTTTCACTAGGTAATCCTCCTCTTGACAAGAGTTCAACACTTTTAAAGAAGATGGAAGTGCAGTTTTTATAAAGATAGCTAGGAATCATTCCATAAAAATCAATTTTCATAAATCCTGAGTCTAGTAACTTTCTAACACCTTCTGCGTGTCTGTGATCATCTGTGTTATCAAAAATAATAAATCCCTGGTCTTTTACTTTAGATATAGCAAATTCAGCACATTTATTTCTATTGCTACCGTCAACAATAATTACATCAAATAAATGATCTTCATATTGATGAATAGCAGCAGCATATTCTAAATCATCTTCAATCAAATATAATTCCACATTTGAAGGCATATTTTCTTTGATATATCCAAACCAATTTGTATCACTTTCGATAGAAATTACCTGTGAGACTCTTTCCGACCACCACAAAGAGGAATTACCACTACCATATTCAAAAACTCGGAAATTACTATCTATTTTGTTTTCTATAAATTCTATAGCAGGATAAGTGTACCAAGGAATAGGTTTTGCTTCTTCGTTAATAGGTTTCCCTGAATATAAAGAATTTAACCATCCAGAAGTCTGTAAATAATTAATACCTGGTGGTAAATTTCTGGAAATTTCTTCCCAATTAGTAGCTAATATTAGGCTGTGAGCTAGGGGTATTAACCCAGTTTCACTAAATTGATGATTTTCGATCATTGCTTGTTGGAATAATTCAGCTGCTTCAGCAAATTTTTGCTCACTAAATTTTTGATAAGCTTTAGATAAACTACTTGATTTTTGTTGCGAGTGTGTAGTTGCTAAGTTATCTAATAGTTGGGATTTCTCTACAGTTAGAAGCGCATTCTCAAACTCTTCTAAATATAAAGAAGGTAACTTTTCTAATCCTATGAGATTAATAAATTCTTTGTTATCACATTCTAAAATAATTCTAGAGTGCAAAACTGGCAATAAACCTTTATATTCCTCTGGTGAATTTGTTTTTAATAAATTAAATTGTGGTAATTGATCATCATCTCTTTCTATATTTCCTTGATAACAAAGATTAAGTAAAACATCTGCTAATAAAAATTGTGCATCTTCTTGATTTGTATTTTGAATATCAATTAATAAAGTTATTTCTTGACTTTGTGGATGGTCAATAACTGCTTGACACACATTCACTAATTGTTCAAATATTATCTCTATGGGTTGATTCCAGTCAGGAACTATTATAAAGTTAATATCTCGTAAGTTGAGTGAATAAATATTGTCTTCTAGCTTAATGGCTTTTAATACAGCATGAACATGAATAACTTGATTTGGGGAATGTATTTCTTCAATATTAACAATACTAAATTCCCCTTTAAATCCATAGTGACTTTGACAACCTGCTAAATATGGCGGAAATTCTTGACAGTAATACATAAAAGAATTGATGTTCCAAAAACTGACATAGGTAGGATCTTGAAATGCTCCTCTACCATCAGTTGATGGTACACTAATATCAACTATTCCGCCTGGTTTTAATATTCTCCAGATTTCATTCATTGTGTGGATTCTATCAGGCAGACGCTCAATAATATCATGTGCTTTAAGAAAATCAACACTATTATCTGGAAATGGAAAATGACCATTCAAATTAGCAATAACATCTACACCATCAGCAGCCACTAAATCTACACCTATAAAGCCTTCAGCTTTATGAGTTCCACATCCTAAATCTACATTTACCAACAAGTTAGCATTATTCATAATGTCAATACTTTTTTTATTAAGTTGTTGTTGATCTGACTCAAATAAATTTTTTTGTTCTTGCTTATCACAAATTAATAATATACCATTATTTTGAAAATATTTTCTCCCCGAATAAAATTGTTCTAACTTACTTTTTATTTCTAAA
>JBJUHT010000056.1:0-7631 GCA_046070105.1 Dolichospermum sp. | reverse complement strand
AATAGTACAATCACCACACATCAAGAAATGACTACCTAACTGCCAAATAGAACCAGATATCAAGCCCTCTCGAGAGGGCTTGATATCTGGTTCTATTTGGCAGTTAGGTAGTCATTTCTTGATGTGTGGTGATTGTACTATTGGAAGTAATGCCAAGAAGTTGGCAAATGCTGCGGGTGTAGATAAAGTAACTCTACTTCATGCAGATCCGCCGTATGGTATGGGTAAAGAGAAAGACGGGGTGTCCAATGATAATTTGTATGGCGATAAGCTAGATAAGTTTCAGATGCAATGGTGGCAAACCGCTAGACTGTATTTAAAAGATAATGCTAGTGCTTACATTTGGGGTAATGCTGAGGATTTATGGAGACTATGGTATAAGAACGGGTTAAAAGATTCTGAAAGATTGACTTTTAGAAATCAAATAATATGGGATAAAAAACATGGTCAAGGTATGCAGTCAGATGATTTTAGGATGTACCCAACTGTCACAGAACATTGTTTATTTTTTATGTTAGGTGAGCAGGGTTTCAATAATAATGCTGATAATTATTGGGAGGGGTGGGAAGGGATAAGAAAATATTTATGGAATGAATGTGAGAAAGCAAAAATAAAATCTAAGCTATTCCATGAAATTTTAGGCGTAGCTTCTAATGGAGGTGGTATGTACTCTCATCATATTTCTGCTACGGGCAGCCAGTGGATGCTTATAACAGAAGAAAACTACCAAAAACTTCAAGCCTACTGTCAGCAAAACAAAATAGATGCTTTTAAACGTGAATATGATGACCTCAAACGTGAATGGTATTCTACACGGGCTTATTTTGACAACACCCATGATCTAATGACTGATGTATGGCAATATCCTAGAGTTAAAGGTGAGGAGAGATGGAGTCATGCTACACCTAAACCAGTGGATATGATTGGTAGGATTATAAAATCTAGTTGCCCTGAAAATGAAATAGTCTTAGAACCATTTTTAGGTTCAGGCACTACATTAATAGCCTGTGAGCAGCTTAATCGTAAATGTATAGGATTTGAGATTAGCGAGAAATACTGCGAGATAATATTAACCAGATGGGAGAAATTAACAGGCAAGCAAGCTGTTAAATATGCTCCTAAGCCAAGTAATGAAGAATTAGAAAAACTTGGTTTTTAACTTATGGCAAGTATGCCATATTCAATGAATATATCAATAATCTTGATAGCTAAAGGTGAATTAAAAGTAAGCAGATGCAGGAACAGAAAACCATGACAAAGATTAAGCGTAGTCAAATTGAAGACTGGAGTTTAGACCGATTAAATCCTTATGCTAATAATGCTAAGTTGCATCCTGATAGCCACGTGGAACAGATAGCAAATAGTATTGAGGAATTTACTTTTTTAGATCCAATTGCAGTAGATGAAAAAGGTGAAATATTAGAAGGTCACGGACGGTTGCTGGCGGCACAAAAACGGGGTGATAAGAGTGTACCTGTGATTGTAGTTTCTGGGTTGACTGAAGCCCAAAAAGTAGCTTATCGGTTGGCACACAATAAGCTCACAATGAATACTGGATTTGATTTTGAATTGTTAAAGATTGATTTTGAGTTTCTACAGGATGAAGGGTTTAATTTGGATTTGACGGGTTTTAATGAGTTGGAATTAAGTTTTTTAGATGAAGAGGAAGAGGAAGAAACTAAGGGAGAAGGTGTCGGTGGTGAAGACGATTATGAACAACCTGATGAAATAGAATCACGAGTTAAGTTAGGAGAAATTTGGCAACTAGGAAGACATAAAATTGCTTGTGGTGATTCGACTATTGAAAGTAATGTTAGGGCTTTATTAGGTGATAGATTCGGTGACGTGGGGATGGTTTGGGCTGATCCGCCGTATGGAATTAATGCGGTAAATAAAGACGGAGGAAGTTCTTTTAGCGCGAAGCCGTGCGCTTTTGGAGGAGTCAATGCCAAGGGTAAGCTGATCGCCAAAAACAAATATGCTCCTGTTATTGGTGATTCTTCAGGTGAAACAGCTAGAAACGCATTTACTACTGCATCTATTTTTAAGTGTACTCAGGTTTGGTGGGGAGCAAATAATTACCCAGATGTTTTACCACCTTCTACTTGCTGGATCGTTTGGAATAAAGAAACAAACGGAAACCTTGCCGATGCTGAACTTGCGTGGAGCAATCATGCAAGTGCTGTAAGATTATTTACTCATACATGGAATGGGTTGGTAAAAGCCTCAGAACATGGGCAAAAGCGAGTTCACCCCACACAAAAACCTATTGCATTATGCGAATGGTTTTTTGAGAAATACGGTAAGCTTGATGACCTAGTATTTGATCCGTTTTTAGGTTCAGCACCGTCAATAATTGCGGCGGAAAAGGTGGAAGGCGATCGCACCGTTTACGGATTTGAATTAAGTCCAGATTATTGTGAGGTGATAATACAAAGATGGGAGAAATTCACAGGTAAGCAAGCTGAATTAATTGGTAAATTAGATGATTCAGCGCAGGTGTCAGAACCAAGTAATGAAGAATTAGAAAAACTTGGTTTTTAACTTATTGCAAGTATACCACAACCAATCAATATATCAATATTCCGTGTTATAATCGTTATGTAAAATCCCCTCACCGGGTGGTGTCATCAGCACCGAGTCCGCAGGGGTAGTAACCTAATCAGAGGTCACATGAACAATATATCAATTTTTGAGTTTGAATCGCAATCAATTCGATTTGTTGACGGTAAACCAGTTGCTAATGATGTCGCTACCGTCTTGGGTTACGCAGATCCAGCAAAAGCGGTTTCCACTAAAAAAGACAAAAATAAAAGTGTTACCAAAATGGTAACGGTTGACAGAAAGCTAAGAGATATAACGGTTTTAGAGGAAGCTGGTATTTATCAGTTAATCTTTAGTTCAAGATTACCTGCTGCCGAAAAATTCCAAGACTGGGTATTTGAAGAAGTATTACCAAGTATCAGGAAAACCGGATCTTATTCAGCATCCAAGCAACCTCAAAAATTAGGCGCGTACACTCAACGAGTTGAAGCAATGTTCGACGCTGCTAACAAAATACCCGATGGTTATTGGTGTGTACTGCATGAGTCCGCAAACCTGCTTATATGGGTAGAGCAAAAGTTAAAATACCCTGTTGACAAAGCCGACCTATTAGATGGTTCTATCGGCATTCACTGGTCAAAATACCGTGAAGGTAAAGACTGGATTGGCGATCGCATTAAATTCAAATACCGATTTCCTGATGGTAGACATTGTGACCCCTGGTGTTACCGCATGAGAGAATTAGAGTATTTTAGATACTTTTTGGAACAGAAATATAAACCTACCTTACTTCCACAATACTTAGAATCTAAGTATCCTAGCTTAGTTAAAGTCTCATAACCCCAGCGACCCCTAAGCAACCCAGTTTAGGGGTTTATTTAATTTCTCCCGTTTCTACTAGTCTTAGAAATTCTTGTATCCTACCTTTCCATTCTTTCCATCCGCAATCAAATGCGGGGTTTTCGTTATGATCAAGAATCACATTAGATTGCGCGTTTACTGGGTGATAGTCTATAAATATCTTTTTACATTTGAACCTACCGTATAGTCCTGCGGAAAGCAGGACTTCATTAATGTTGTCTCTGGTCAATTGACCAGAGACTGGCAAGGGATTAGCTTCTTCAACAGATAAGGTCTGCTCTTTTTTTATTGTTGCTGATTGCAATTTTTGCAACAATTTTTCTAGCTTATCTTCTAGGATAATTAGGCGGTCAACAAAGGATTTTAGTCCATTTTTTATAGCCCGTAAGCAAGACTGGATTTGGTGTCTTACGACTCTGATTTCAAAGGTATTTGTAACTGACATTTTTTGTTTCCTGTTGGTTTTCTTTATATAATAAATATAGCCTACTTTCCTAATACTGTCAATACTTAATTTATAGAATTTATTTCATACAAAATGTTTTCGTATTTTCCTGTAATTTCTCTGCAACATTTTGGTAAAACTAGTGACATTATTGTATTATGTGTTATAATCAATATGTAAAATCCCCTCACCGAATGGTGTCATTAGCACCCCAGGTAGATGAGAACCGTCCTAGAGTTGCTAGAGTATTGGACAAAAGACTGGGAATACAAATACAAAATACTTTTGAATTTGGACTTTATGATGTAAGTTAAAAACCCGCCATTGCTGACGGGTTAAATTAGTCTTTGTTTTTGTCTCTAGCGCGTCGTCATACCTTGTTTGTGATTCTGGGTCATACATAAGTTATAATTTTTTTTAGTTGTTTAACCAACCTCCAGTAATTTTGTGTTACTGGAGGTTTTTTTGGTTTATGCTGCATTATATTGATGCAGCCCGTCAATAACTATTTCTCTGCCCAATCTCACCTGTACTCGCTTTTTGCCTTGACAGCAAAAGTCGCCTAATCTATCATTTATGATATTTTCGTACCATACTGTTTTAGCAGTTCGTTTTAGGATTTTTATCTGAAAAGATTGGTGATTTGCCGCCGTATAGGTGCTACCGACTTTAAATTTTGCAATACTGTCAGTACTGCCAGCGATAATTTCGGGTTCTACTTCTTCAACTTCAACAAAATATTCAGTTCCTTCTAAATAGTCTTCACCTTCTAGATATACTGTACCAGGGAGCTTGTTCCCATTTATGTAATACTCACACTGGTTTTCTTGAATAGAGATATAAATCTCTTTGGGGTTATTAGTATAAATTTTAGTACCAAATTTTATTGTCTTCCAAGTTGTAACTTTTGCTAGTGTCATCTCTTTTGCTCCGTGTTGTTTAACCTTATGAATTAATAATAGTAGATAGACTATATATTTGTCAATACTTAATTTTATAAATTTATTCTATACGAGTGTACTAATAATAAGCAATAAAAAACCCGGTCATTGCGCCGGGTTAAGAGTTTTAGAGGTGTTCAATGCTTTGCCGTTTCAACATTTATTGAACATTAAATACTACCTCATTTTTCTTAGTCATTAGGTTATAATTCTCCTAGTTGTTTAACCAACCCACAGTAATCTCGTGTTACTGTGGTTTTTTTTTAATAATAAGGGAGCGATGTTATTATGCCATCATCGCTTTCGTAACCAATGTTGACGTAAGTGTTACCTCCAAGCAGGTAATCTTTTGTCTTTTCATCATAAAAAACCTTTTCTGGTGCTAACTCTTGACAAGTTCTTACAAAATCAGGAATAATTTTTTTGTAATCTTCCTCATTTTTAATAGCATTATCGAAGTTTTTTATCAGGATATTGATGGAGCTACTACAACTAAACCATTTAGTTGTTACCGAAAGCTTGAAATATGGGAATTTTTTAACTAGTTCTTTTTTTAAAGCCCTTGTATCAATCTTTGTTGCCATTTGTTTCACCTTTGTTGTTTAACCTTATGTAATTAATATAATCTATTTCTTTAATACTGTCAATACTTAATTTATAGAATTTATTTTATACTATACAGTAGTAGGGTTACATAAAATGACCAATAAAAGCGATCGCGCTTGACCGTTGTTTGCTCATACAATAAAAAACCCGGCGCAATAGCCGGGCTTTTTATTAAAATATAATTTTGCATGACTACACTTCTTCTAGTTCTATAAAATATTCCTCCCAATCGTTTTTCCTCATGGAAATAACTTTAAATCTTGTGAGAGGCGCGAAAAGCACCTCTTGTTCAGCGTATTGGGAGTTTTTCCCAATATATCGCCCTGTTTTGGACGATATTGTCAAGGTTACCGACCGATTATCAGTCCTTGATAAGGGTAGGTGTACTACGTTGAACCTTTGAGATTCAACGTGGGTGATGGACGTTGACATGAACGCAAAGTCCCGGTAGATTTTGCCGGGGACAAATAAATCAGAAATCTCTGACTCATCCATCGCTAATCCTCTGTATACAGTTCCGATATGTATTGGACAATTAATTAGCTCTTGGTTTAATTGTTCAAGTTCAGATTCGATCTGATAATTTTTGTTTTTTCTGAGAGTAGAGTTAATTCTTTTATACCCTTCTTGGGTATATTCTCTTAGCTTCATTTGTTTGCTCCTGTTGGTTTTCTTTATATTATTAATATAGTCTACTTTCCTAATATTGTCAATACTTAATTTATAGAATTTATTTCATACAAAATGTTTCCGTATCTTTCTATAATTCCGTTGCAACATCTTAGTAAATGCCGGGGTATTGTGATTTTTCCATTCTGGATCTGTGGGGTGAACAACCCAATTTTTAGGGCTATGGCAGATATTAAGATGACAATCCCTACAAACTGGGAAAATATTAATTCCATATCTATCACCCGACTTACGATAACTGCTATGGTGGACTTGTTCAGACTTATTGATTAAACATACAGTGCATAAGCCATGAGTGCGTAAATGTGCTTTCCTGCATCGTTTCTTATACTTTTTAATATTTCCGTAGCGAGCTTTATAATTGGCCATAAAAAATGTTGATATCTACTAATCACCTTAACCCTAAAAATAGAATTAGGACGCGCAATAGTACAAGAGATAGAATAAAACCACAGGGCAGTGAAATGACCTTGTATGAATTATTCACGCCCAACCCCGGCGGACAAGCTCAGTTCCTAGAATTGGCAGGATGGAATACCAAAGACCCCTTAGAACAGAGATGGTCAGGGGCTATTGGTGGTATCAATAGCGGAAAATCCTTTGCGGGTGCTGTATGGGCTTGTACCAGGGCATTGTTAGATCCTAAAGCAAGGGGCATGATTACTGCTAATGACTACGGACAGTTGAGTAGAGCGACTTTGGTAACATTAGTTGAGGTTTGCCGACTTTACAATATTCCCCTTGACCCTTGGCGTGATTCTCCAGAAGATCAGGCATTGGCGATCGCAAATTGTCAACGCTGTTATATTGGACCAGATCGGGCATTTGTCTATGTCATATCCGCTAATAACTTTACAGGGAAATCACAGACGGGGCGTGGTTTGCAGATTAGATGGGTTTGGGCGGATGAATTTGCTTATGCTTCGGAACAGGCATTTTTGACTATTGATGGACGGTTAGGACGTGGTCCAGGTGAGCTTAAAGGACAAGGAATAATGACGACCTCACCATCTGGATATAACTACGTTTACTGGAAGTTCGGTGATCCTACTAGAGACGAGCGAATACAAAAACTTTATAAAATGGCCTCTTTATCCTCATTAGAGAATATTCATTCTGAGAAAGATTACGTAGAATCATTAAAAGCTAACTACACGGATGAGTTGTACCTTCAGGAAATTGAAGGGCAATTTATTAATACATCTGTAGGGGTGATATATAAATATTTTTCTCGTACCACTCACGCGCTACAGAGTGAGGATGCAGAACTTCTGGAGTATGACCAAAATCTCCCACTGCTGCTGACTTTTGATTTTAACCACACGCCCATAGTTTGTTTAGCAGCCCAAAGACGGGGCGACGAGATTCACTTTTGCAAAGAATGGTTTTTGATGGATTCTGACATTTGGGAACTAACGGAAAATATTGTAGACTGGGTAGAAAAACACGGTATACCTCCAGAAATTCAAATATTTGGGGACGCTACCGGACGCGCTAGAACTGCGGCCAGTCGTTTATCATCCTGGGATATTGTGTTTCAAGGT
>JBJUHT010000055.1:0-4476 GCA_046070105.1 Dolichospermum sp. | reverse complement strand
TTACCAGTGTTGTTGGTGAGGGGTTCAGTGTAGCAAATGAGTTTGCTGTCGTGGAAGATGATGACTTAGTAGGTACTAGTAACGCACTGATTGTTTATAGTTCTAGTAGTGGTAGTCTTTTCTACAACCAAAATGGCGCGGCTGCAGGATTTGGTACTGGTGGTGAGTTTGCTATTCTCACTACTGCTCCCACTCTGACCGCTAGTAATTTCTCCCTGATTTAAGGAGTAATTAGTTCACTTAATCAGTGATATCTGAGTTGAGGGATGCTTATGACTGCACCCTCAACTGTCACAGTCGGTTTTTACTGCTTTTCATGATGAAGTTAAGTCGTAATATATACATATTCTCAAATAATTAACGGACATAAGATGCTTCAGAAGGCATAATTTATAGCCATAGCCAGGTTAATTAGGACGCTGCTTTAACCACTTTTGCCGCAGGGCGTTTTCAAAGTCAGGGATAAATTGCAAAATCATTTTCTCAAAACCCTTTTGCACAGGGAAATAGAACCTTTTTTTCCTAATTTTTGATTAATTAATATCAAAAACAAGCCCAAATATTGATGGTTAAAAGGTTCTAGCGATAGCTACGCTCACCTTCGGTAACGCAATTTTGGAGAATGAAAATGCCCTGCTTCAAATGTTGGCATTTGCCTTAGATAAAATTGGTCATATTTTTCATCTTTGGTAGAACCACGGTATATTTTCCATTTACCGTTCTACCATTTTTTTGTTATGTGTTTACTGCGGACAGGATTAGTGCTATAAGTAGTTTACTTTTTACTATAAAGTTTACCAGTAAGTCTTGTATTATGTCTAATCCTAAGATTAACGAGGTAGCACCTCAACCCAGCACTAGGCTGAATTTAGCCGGAAGTTATAGCAACCTTGCCAGCTACGAAATGCCCAAAATAACCCTCATCAGCACCTCCAGCAACTTTGTGGAAATTGAGAATGTGTACGGGGCCACTTGGATGCGGGATCAGTTCCCAGGAACTAGCTCAGAAAGCATTGGCGATCACAAAGCCCTCTATATGCGGGTAACATTTCCCGATATCAATCGCGCGCCCAACACATTAGCTGATGCCATGGCTGATATGGCGGATACAAGCCTATTCTACATTGAGAACTCACGGGGAATCATGACCCTGAGTCCCACCTACACCCCCGTTATTACTCTACCTTTCAGCTACAACTGGCTATCAACCTTTGATCAACAGGTTAATGGACTTAGTATGCTACAGGGTGCCGCCCAGGACGAAGCTCGCAAGCTTGGGTTCAACCCTGATGACTACAACGTTAATATCGTGCGTGTTGACCTAGGGCTGAGGTACGGTTCTTCCTGGGGTGGAGGAAATAGCGTCTGGCTGGGTTGGGGAGGATTTGATGTGATTGCCCACGAAGCCGGTCATGCCCTGGGTGTTGGTCACGCTCGTAGCATGGACTGGGGTGGAAATGTTTTCGAGTATGGCAATCAGTTTGACCAGATGGGCGGTGGCGGCGGCTTTAACGCTCACTTCGGCATCAATACCCAGGCTGCATTAGACTGGATAGATGGCAATGATATTCGTGATAACCCAGGTCCTGGTATCTATCGTCTCCATGCTGTTGACAGTGGTCGTCAGGTAGTAGGGGAATACTACGGATTAAAGCAGACAATTGCTTCTGACCAGCTTGGCAGTAATCCAGTATTCACCCTGGAGTATCGCCCCCGGCAACCGGGATTAGAAGAATCTATCCTCCTACTACGTAACAATCAGCTTATTGATCTGACTCCCGAAACCTCGACTCAAAGTGATGGTGGTATCCGCCTTGGTCAGACCTATCAGATCCCAGGAAGCAACTCCTATTTCACAGTGGTCAACAAAGGCGATGAATACCTTGATGTGGCTTATCAGCAAGGTCCATTTGCCGACAACGTAGCCCCCTTAGTGACCTTCAATGCCACAGCCACCACTGTGAAGCGATTTGACTCAGTGACATTCACAGCCGCAGCCCAGGATGCCAACGGCGATCAGCTGGTCTATGCCTGGGTCTTCAGTGATGGAGTCAGGGGGGCTGGCACCTCCTTTACCCGCAGCTTTAACCAGGGCAGTGCCGCCACAGTTACCCTGAATCTGACTGTTAGTGATATGCGGGGGGGAGTAACCACCGTTACCCAAGCCATAGCAGTGGGGTCTGCTACCACGGGGATACCTGTCACCCAAACCGTAGGACTTGCATCTCCCACCTTGACAAAGCCACGGGTTTCAGTGATTGCCAGTGATGCCTTTGCTACAGAAGGGGGCGATAGCGGCGCTTTCACCATCAGCAGGATCGGAACAGACCTAAGTGCAGCCCTGGTAGTGAAACTCACTTATTCGGGGGATGGTGTAGGGCGGTTTAGCACTCTGCCTCCTACAGTCACCATCCCAGCAGGTCAGTCCTCTACTCTATTGACCTTAACTCCCACAGATAACACAACCGTTGACCTAGCTACTACACTCAACGTCAGCATTACCGCCGATACTGCCTACGATATTAGCAGCCAGAACAGCAGCGGACGAATAAACGTAGGTGATAACGATACACCAGTGGTGACGATTAAAGCGATTGATGCTATCGCTTCCGAACCCACCGCCGATGGACGTGACACAGGCACAGTGCTAATCAGCCGCACAGGTTCCACCAATCAGGATTTGACTGTGTACTACGGTGTCACAGGAACCGCTTTCAACGGCGGAGACTTCACGCGACTGGATGGACAAGTGGTGATTCCGGCGGGTCAGTCCTCTGTGTCAATAATGATCAATCCCCTGGGAGACCGGCAGGGTGAGGGTAGTGAAACAGTTCGCATTTCCCTGGCTAGTTTTAACAACGCCTACAGCGTAGGCCAGGCTAACGAAGCCCTAGTCACCATTCTCGACGATAACGACTTGCCAACCGTATCAGTGCGGGCTACCACCTCCAGCGCCACCGAAGGAGGCATAGCTAGGCTGGAATTTACAGCCATTGGCGGCGGCAGTGAAGCGATTACAGTGAGTTATACCATCGGCGGTACGGCCACTAGTGGCAGTGACTTCAAGCCCCTCACTGGCACCATCACCATCCCCCCTGGCGGCAGTCAACGCACCGTGGAGTTGCCCATTGAGACCCTGACTGATGCCCTGAATGAAAATGATGAGACCGTCAGCATCAGCATCAACACTTCCAGTACCTACACCGTAGGTTTGGATAAGAGCGCCCAGATCACCATCGCCGAACCGATCAATACCTCCAGTGGGGGCGATCGCGTCAGCGTTACCCGTCACTTCCGTGACCTTGGAAGACAAGATCCCATTGAAGGGGGTAACTCCCTTGCTTTCTACATCTACCGGGAGAACACCACTGCCAACAAGCAGTCCCTAACCGTTAATTTCTCTCTGGGTGGCACAGCAACTCCGGGGGGCGATTATACAGGCATTATCCGCCGTGCCAGTGACAACGTCCAGATCAGCACCTTTACCCCCGTGGCCAGTGGTAATAGCGTCACCCTTGCAGCTGATGTCAACGGTATTGTAGTAGAACTGCGACCCACTGACGACAACCTGGCCGAAGGTACGGAAACCATCTCTCTCCAACTAACCGGCGTGAGTGGTAGTCAGGCCTTCTATCCACTGGGGGTTAATAGAAGCGTTGATGTTTACCTACTCGATAACGATGCCAGCACCATTCAGGTAGGTTTTGCCAGCAACTCCAGTCTGATTGGCGAGCAACTTGACCCGGCTGGTAATGTCCGTCAGATCACTGTTAATCTCAATAGCCCCAGTTCCCAAGAGATTTCCGTGCGCTACCGACCCACTGGCGGCTCTGCGGAACTGGGTTCCGACTGGACTTTCCTTGACAGCAATGGCAATCCTATCAATGAAGGAGTTTTGACCTTCGCCCCTGGTGAGACCACTAAGATAATTACCGTGCGAGTCCAGTCCGATAGGATTCCAGAGAATCAGGAGTCCTTTGGAATTGTGTTAGAACGACCCACTGGTGCGTCACTCAAGTCAGGTTACAACACCCATTTCGTTACAGTGTACGATGTCATTCCTGAAGGTATATTCAAGGAAGAGCGCTGGAGTGATGGTAATGTGTATACTAACAACAGTTGGGATACCTCACCTGTTAGCTATGTCGGTTATCTGAGTGGATTGACCCCGTCCCAGAATGTGGGTGATAACTTTTCCCGACGCGTCACTGGCTGGATCACAGCCCCATCCACGGGTAGCTATCAATTCTATGTTGCTGCTGATGATGATGTACGGCTTTACCTGGGCACAACTGAATTAGCGACTAGCAAAGTCCTAATTGCATCGCAATCAGGCTGGGTTGGTTTCCAGCAATGGACAGCCAAATCTAGCCAGAAGTCAGTCTCCATTAATCTCGTTCAAGGACAGCGCTACTACATTGAGGTGCAACACCGGGAAGCAAGTGGCGGGGATCACCTCTCGGTAGCTTGGACTGG
>JBJUHT010000054.1:0-63453 GCA_046070105.1 Dolichospermum sp. | reverse complement strand
GGTATCGAGAAAGATATTATTTTTCATAGTTATCTATTATAAATCTCTTCTCGATTAAATTTGTAGTCTGGAGAAAGTGGGAATGAGTAGTTATTGACTTTCGCTAAGAATTTCTGTATTTTTGATTCTGGAGAATCTGTTAATTGTGTGGAGTCGCTGGGTTCAATAATCATAATTTGTATGGTTTTACCTTCTAATTCGGAACTTAGTTTTTCACTTAAAATAAGTTGTCCGTTGGTACAGGTTGCTTGGATTATTTGCAGCATTATTAATTGTTGAAACTCCTAACTTGAGTTATTTGGCTATGATTTTATTATAATCTACTGCTCACACTGCTTGACGAATATCTTCCCAATCTTGTGCTGTCATTTCTGTTGCATTTCCTGAGTTTAATACTTCTAAAAGCAGGGTTTGTAGTTGTTCTTTTGCTTTGGAGTTTTTGGTCTTGTCGCACTAATTCCCGAAAATATTCACGCTTCGCTGCTGTAACCTCCTTGCGCTACTTTTCTATATAATCGCGCATGGTGTCAGGTAAGGAAATATTCATACTTTTCATAATGTGATTTATTAAATCTACTTGTTTATATTATGGCGGTTTTTGTCATGTTCTGTTATTGGTAGGAAAAAACTATTCGTGATGGTTGGGTGGTTTGGGTGATGTTGTATTAAACTCAATGAATACTTTATAGGTTATATTTTTCATTACATTATATTAAATAATATTACGGTTTCGATAAAGTTAGTATGTTTTGTGATAATACTTATCTTTAGTCTTTATATTCATTACTCGAAATTCAAATTATGACATTTAAAATAACTATAAACAACACACAAAATAAATCTAAACTATTGGAACATTTTAGGGAATTAGGAAATGAAAAACTTGCTGAAATAAGAAGAGAAGTCGGTAATAAAAATTATAAAGAAATAGCTGCTTGTATCAATAAAGCAATTAACAAAACTAAACATGATTTTTTACATACAATTGTTGAAAATGCAAATCAAAATAATTGGAACGATCAAGATAAATTGTCCTCACTTCTTTTCACTACTTATTGCGCTCATACAGTAATGATTGATTTACGTCATGAAGTGTGGCCTTATGAATATATGGCATTTTCTCGACGAATTGGTGAGCTTTGGGAAGATTTTGTGAGATTACCATTTTTGTATCCACCAAAAGCAGCAGAATTAACCTCTTTTGTACCACCTCTTTTTTCTCAAGTTAGAAAAAGTCTAAAAAGAGATATTGAAGAATATATTGATACTTTGTCAATTTCTCAAGAACAAAAACATGAACTTATCAAGTATTATGAAAAAGTCTGGTTGCTAGTTGATTCTGGTGAAATAAGTCTTGAGCTAGATTTTCATGCTACTATTAAAGGTAAGAAATTCAATATAGATTTTAAAAGTGGATTTGGATCAAATGAGAAAGGAAATACTAACCGACTGCTTATGGTAGCAACTATTTATTGTAATTTAGAAGATGAATATAATAATATTCTGCTTGTTCGCGCTAAAGAAGATTTGAATAACAATTACTTTAGAATTTTAAAAAATTCTGATGTTTGGAATGCTTATTGTGGTGATGAAGCATATCAAAAGATTGGTGAATTTACGGGATTTGATATTCAAACTTGGATAGATTCAAATATTGATTGGCAAAATGATTTATTATCAACAACAGTTAGTGATTTTCAAAAATCTAATTTAATGGGATATTTACAATGGTAATAGAAACAAAATATAAAGATCAATATCAAACTTATTTTACATCAGATAAATCTTTATCCTCTTATATGGTTTCACTTTTGAAACTAGATAATTATGATAACCTACTTGAACCATCTGCTGGAGAAGGACATCTTTTGGAAGCAGCACTTCAAATTAATAAAAATATATCATCCGTTGCTTATGAATTACACCCTGAATATGCAAAAAAACTCAGATTAAAGTTTAGCCAATTTAAAAATGTAGAAATAAGAGAACGTGACACAATTTTTTGTCCAGATTTAGACCTATGTGAATCTTTTGGTCATAAATTCACCAAGATTTTAGGTAATCCTCCCTATGGAGGTTGGCAAGAATATGAGCGTCGTACAGAATTAAAAAGAAGATATCCAGGATTTTATATTCGAGAAACTTATACTATTTTTTTGCTGCGTTGTCTTAAATTGCTTGCAGAAAAAGGACGACTTGTATTTATCATTCCTGACACTTTTTTATATCTTCACAGTCATATTAATATTAGGCGTTATCTTTTAGAAGAGTTTACTATTGAAAGTATAGATGTTTTCCGTTCATCTTTATTTCCTGGTATTTCCTTTGGTTATGCTGGTCTTTGTATTATTTCTATATGTTCTCAAAAACCACAATCTCATCATTCTTTTTCTGTTAGATTTATTGATAAACTTGCAGACTTAGATTTATCATTAAATCAAGGTAATTCTAAGTATATTCTGCAAAAAGATATTCTCAAGAGTGAATCTTTATCTATTCCTATATCACGTCATGATTCAGTTGTTATACAAGTCTCAAACTATGTAACTAAAATGGCTGATATTGCTGACTGTGTAACAGGTTTTTATTCGGGAAATGATAAAATATTCTTGCGTAAAGCATCAATTTCTGTTAAAGGTTCTAGCGATTATTTATTTGTTGATTCTAATACTATTGAATCTACACCTTCCACATTACAAAATCCTTTACAGGGAATAGCAGGAGTTAAACATTTTATTCCTATTCTCAAAGGTGGTGGTTTTAATTTCATTAAACCTACTCAATGGTATGTAGATTGGAGTTTGGAAGCAATTCAACATTATAAAAATAATAAAAAATCAAGGTTTCAAAATTCTTCCTACTACTTTAAAACAGGAATTGGTTTTCCTATGGTAACATCTAAACGTCCTACCGCAGCATTAATTGAAGAAAGTCTTTTTGACCAATCTATAGTAGGAATTTTTCCTAAATCTTCTATTGATTTATATTTTCTATTAGCTTATTGTAATTCTCCGGTTTTTTGGGTATGTTTAAAATCTATTAATCCATCTGCTAATAATTCTGCTAAATATGTTTTAAAAACTCCTGTAATTTTACCTGAAGAAGATACTATGAAAGATATCTCTTTAAAAACTCAAGAATTAGTATTAGAACTAAAGGAAGGTAATAAACAAGTATTATGTGAAATTTTACAACAAGAAATTATGGATTCTATTATGAAATATGTAAATAAACAGATATCTTATAAACTGGTAGACACATCTGTAATGAATATGCTTTCAACTTGTTGTAAGGTGCGTTAAGCAATCGCTAACACACCCTACAGAAATATGATATTAATGCACCAACTCAATAGCCCGCTTAGTCAACGCTTCCGCAGTCAACCCATTAAACGCCATCAACTCACCCGCACTGGCGGTAGTTTCCCCACGCTTCCAAGCGAAAATATCCCGCTTACTGGTACTGCGTAACATAATAGGTTCTAACATCGCACCTGCACCACCAGTCACACCAATTAAAGCATCACCAGCAAACAAACTATCAAATTCTGCATCACTCAAAAACCCACCATCAGCTTCAGAACAAGTATCCCAAGCTGTATCATCAGCACGATATAAACGCCGGGGGTTAATAACAGAAATTATCTTCACTCCAATACCTTCTGTCTCTAAAAATGCCGCCGCTTCAAACACCGGAATTAACGTCATATCGCCAATTACAGCAAATACAACTTGTTTTCCTCCCGCTACTTCATGTAATAAAATCGCGCCTTTTTCTAACCCTTGTTTTGTTTGTTCTAATGTTGTTCTAATGGGTAAAGGTGACTTACTTGCAGTAATCACAATTCCCTTATTTTTTGTTCCTAAAGCCCAATCATAACAGACTTGAATACTGTTAGCATCCGGGGGAAAAACAGGAAATACATTGCCATTTCTCATCATGGAAGCAAAATAGGCTTCAATTTCTGGTCTTTGGTGTGTCCAACCGTTGCGTCCTTGTTCTAATGCACCCGCAGTAAATAATGTAATGGTTGATGGTGTTTTTCTTCTTAATTCTGCCATTGCTTGGGTGACTGTTTGCCAAATTGGTAAACCATTGATGGCAAAAGATTCATAGGAACACCACAAACTTCTCGCCCCCATTAAGGATAAACCAACTGCTAAACCTGCACAAGCATCTTCGCTCAAAGGTTCGTAAACTTGACCTCCTGGGGCTTGATGATAGGTTTCATCTACTGTAGGGTGAATGATTTTTAATGCCTCATTAATATTACCAATTCCTGAAGCTGCGTTACCATCGGCGTTAGTGACGAGGAAATTTTTATCTTTATTTCCTAATATTCCAACTAACCTTCCCATTGCTGTTGTAGAAACTTTTGGATCTCCGCCAACTGCATATTCTTCTAATGGTAATTCCCCAATTTCTGCTAATGGTAATTCAAATTCTGTGACTACTGTTTTCCCTGCGGGTCCACCTCCGGCGCGTTCAGCGTTTGTGCGGACTGTTTGCCATGCTTGAGGAGATAAGGCACGTTTTTGTAAAGCTGTGGCAATATGAGGTGCGTCTAATGTGTCTTTAGGATATAAGTTATGGGATTTTGCACCTAAAGCATGAACCCCTGCCCCTTTGAGTTGTTTGATAATAAATACTGTTAATGTGCCACTTAATGCGGAACGAGCAGCTTTATCTATGCCTACTAGTACAGCTTTGGTAAATTCTAACCGTTTTTGGAAGGAGAAAGCGGTACTATCCACATAATCACCGGGTTGGTTTTGATCATCAAAGTCTTTAGCATTTACTAACACGACTTCGGCAAAGCCGTTACCCTTCCAATAGGCGATCATTTCATCATTAGTTTTTAAAGATACCATGCTATGATGCTCTTGGCTGTAACCATTCCACACTAAAACTGGTAAAAAGTTTGTGACAGTGGGATAGGCGGTGTTAAAGTGCGCCATGGCACTCATGATGTAGGGTTCACCTAGTCCTCCGTCTCCTACCGTAAAGGGGAAGAGTTTGTCACGGTGTAATAATGCGGCGGACATGGCGAAATGTTGCCCTTGTCCTAAAGGTCCGGCAGGTGCTAAAATACCGGGAATATAGCCGGATAGGTGTCCTAATAGTCCGTGTTTTTCCCGAAAGCGATCGCGCAATTGTTGTACTGTAGAAATGCCCATGTCTTCTAAGGAACGATCTAAAAACATGGCACTATAAAAACCAGGAGCATGATGTCCCACTTCGGTGATAATGTTCTTATGCCCCAGCATAACCAAAGCCGCATAAGCCTCTGCTTGACTGGCAAAACCACCTGGGTGTCCAGAAGCTTTACTACCAGTGATTTGTAGTGTCAGGTAGCGTAGGGCATCAGCAGCTAGTAAAGTTTGATATACTGCATTTATATCTGTAGGATTTGCTACTGCTCCCTTTCCAGATTCTATGGCGGGGATTATACCATAAGTTGCAAAATCTGGCAATACTTCACCAAAATATTGTATCCCTTGACAAAAATTGGGAACTGCGAAATCTGTATTTTGCGTAATTGCTGTCATACTGAGTACCTTAATAAAATCGGAAAAAATTTGGGTTTCAGGTTTAATTTCACAAATATTTTACATCTTTAAGGTTCTAATAATTAATTGCTTTTTCTGAAAGTTACTATAACTAAGTGATGATTGATTTTTCCGTTATTTTGTGTTCAGTTGTAGATATTGATGAAATTAAATACATCTACCTTCGCAGACTTTTCCGTAGAGATAGGCACAAAGGAGCAAGAAACAGGAAAGCAAAAGTGAATCAATCTCTTTATGGTATGAAAAGATGGCATGAGATTTTTTGACTAAAATTATAATCAATTCCAGGGCATTTATCCTGGAAATTAAGTTATTATATATATAATGGAATTGTTTTTTTGATCACAAGAGGAGAATATCATGCAAGTGCTACCAACACCCAAGGGATTATCTATTATTCAGGTCTTAAACTGAATCTTCAGACCTATGCCTTATATGATGGAATGTGCTAAAAATTATGGAGATGTTTTCGCTCTAAAATTACAGGGTAATTTACCACCAATGTTATTTATTCATTCTCCTGAAGCTATGCAGATGGTGTTAAGTAATGATCAAAAAGAGTTGGAAGCACCAGGAGACTTAAATAGCATTTTTCAATATTTACTGGGCAAAAATTCTGTCATTAGTCTGAGCGGTAAAGCACATCAACGTCAACGTCAATTAATTATGCCTCCTTTTCACGGAGAAAGAATGCGAAATTACGCTCAATTAATTGAGAATATTACCATAAAAGTTTTTAATCAACAACCAAAAAATCAATCTTTTCATATTAGAGATATTACCCAAGATATCACTCTTCAGGTAATGATGGAAGCTGTTTTTGGCATTTATGAAGGAGAACGAGCAGAAAAACTTAAACATTTTCTTTGTGCAATTTTAGAACAGGGTAGCACTCCTTGGAGGGTGATTTTTCTCTATTTTCCCAAATTAAAAGAAACCTTTGGGATTTCAGAAATTTGGAAACGACAAATGCAGAAACAGCAACAAGCTGACCAACTTATTTATCAGGAAATTAAAGAAAGAAGAGAAAATTTTGATCCTCAGCGAACGGATATTCTTAATTTACTTATGTCTGCTCAAGATGAAAACGGTCAAACTATGACTGATGCAGAATTAAGAGATGAATTGATGACTTTATTAGTCGCAGGTCATGAAACTACAGCTACGGCAACTTCTTGGGCTTTTTACTGGATTCATAAACTCCCAGAAGTTAAAGAAAAGTTATTAGCAGAATTGGATAGTTTAGGAGAAAATTATGACTCTAATACTGTGTTTAAATTGCCATATTTAACTGCTGTTTGTAATGAAGCATTAAGGATTTATCCCGTGGGAATGTTAACTTTTCCTAGAAGGGTTAAAACCCCTATTTCTCTCTGTGGTTATCAACTCGAACCAGGTACAATTGTCATGGGTTCAATTTATTTAGCTCATCACCGCGAAGATACTTATCCTGAACATGAAAAATTTCGCCCAGAACGCTTTTTGGAAAAACAATTTTCACCTTATGAATTTCTACCTTTTGGGGGAGGTTCAAGACGTTGTATAGGTTTAGCTTTTGCTCAAATGGAAATGAAATTAATATTAGCAAAGGTCCTAAAAACATGGTCAATGAAATTAGTTAATACTCAGGAAATTAAACCTCAAAGACGGGGTTTAGTGACAGGACCTAGTAGTCCGATAATTTTAGAAATTCAAAATATTCGTCAACCAAAATCTACTGTTTTAAAAACAACAACAGTTTGATACGCTCACAACTAATAAAAGCCGCGACTTGTTAAATAAGTCGCGGACTGAGGTTGATATTCGATTTTCTGAGATTTTAGATTCTATATTATTTATGCAAAAAATGCGATCGCGCCAGTATTACACACAAATAGTATAATTTAAAACGATTATCTAGAAAAATCAATTTTTTAAAGTATTCAATCCTCATCATCAGATATTTTTAAGTAAATATTTTCTTATACCTAACTTGGGTAAAAACTTATAAAGAAATTGTTAAAAAGTTTAGTACAATAATCTGATTAGACAAATAAGTATTTTTTACTATTGACATGATAGCGGATCAATTTCCTTGGCTGACAGCAATTATCCTATTTCCTCTCCTGGCCTCCTTTCTTATCCCTCTATTCCCTGATAAGGACGGTAAGTTTGTCCGTTGGTACGCGCTAGGTGTAGGTATAGCAGACTTTGTTTTGATGTGTTTAGCTTTTTGGCAACATTATGATGCCAGTAATGCTAGTTTTCAACTCGTAGAAAATTATGTTTGGATGCCTCAATTAAACTTAAATTGGGCAGTTTCCGTTGATGGTATTTCCGCTCCTTTGGTACTTTTAGCAGGTTTTGTCACCACCTTGTCCATTTTTTCCGCTTGGCAAGTTGATCGCAGACCCAAGCTCTTTTACTTTCTCATGCTTGTGTTATATTCTGCACAAGTTGGAGTATTTGTCGCCCAAGACTTACTATTATTTTTCATCATGTGGGAAGTCGAACTCATTCCCGTATATCTATTAGTCTGTATTTGGGGTGGACAAAGACGACGCTACGCAGCTACTAAATTTCTCATTTACACCGCAGCAGCTTCTATATTTATCTTGGTAGCAGCACTCGGACTGGGTTTATATGGCGGAGGAAATGTCACATTTGATATCGCTCAACTCGCACATAAAGAATATCCCCTCACCTTCCAATTACTACTATACGCTGGTTTATTAATTGCCTTTGGCGTAAAATTGGCAATTTTTCCCCTGCATACTTGGCTACCTGATGCTCACGGTGAAGCTTCTTCCCCAGTATCTATGATTTTAGCCGGTGTACTCCTCAAAATGGGCGGATATGGGCTAATTCGTCTCAATATTGACCTACTTTCTGACGCTCATGTTTACTTTGCTCCTATTCTCGTTATTCTCGGTGTTGTCAACATTATCTATGGTGCTTTAAATTCTTTCGCTCAAACGAACATGAAACGTCGTTTGGCTTATTCTTCAATCTCTCACATGGGTTTTGTCCTCATAGGAATTGCATCTTTTACCGATTTGGGTATCAATGGCGCAATGTTACAAATGATATCCCATGGTTTAATTGCTTCTGTCTTATTCTTTCTCGCAGGTGTTACCTATGATCGCTCTCATACTATGATGATGGCAGAAATGGGTGGTATTGGTCAAGCCATGCCAAAGGTATTTGCTCTATTTACAATGGGAGCTATGGCTTCTTTAGCTTTACCAGGAATGAGTGGTTTTGTTGGTGAACTTTCTGTATTTGTGGGTATCACTACTAGTGATGTTTACACTACCACTTTTTGCACTGTGACGGTTTTTCTCGCTGCTGTAGGGGTTATCCTCACACCTATTTATCTCCTTTCTATGCTACGTCAAGTATTTTACGGTTCTGGTGCAGACCAAATCTGTGATATTAACAATGCAGGTACTCAAAATCAAGAAGATGAAGGAACTGTTTGTTTTGGTACAGATTGTCTTTTACCAACGGAAACTGTCTATACTGACGCTAGGCCACGAGAAATTTTCATTGCTGCTTCTTTTCTAGTTCTAATTATTGGCATCGGTTTTTATCCTAAAATTGCCATGCAAATGTATGATGCAACCACTGTGGCTGTGAATAGTCATGTTCGTCAATCTTATACTATTATCTCCCAAACTAATCCCCGTGTTTATGCTGGTGGTTTGTTAAATCCCCAAGTTAATCATACTGAATTAACTCCTGTTTTGGGCATTTTACAACAATCTTAGTTACATTAAGGACTTTTTCCCTCGCGCAAAGTCGCTCTAGACGTACAGAGTTTTATGTTGATGCTTTTGTCAAATTTTGGTGGTTTTATCGTTACGATAAATATATCGTTAATGATTGTAGCACCATGACGGCTAATTTAACCAATGGTTTAACTTCTGTTTTTCGTCTTTCTCCTCTGATTCGCATCACTTTGTTAAGTTTATATTTAGCGTTAACGGTTCCTTTACCGTTTTTAGCTCAGTTAACAGCCGCAACTATCCCTCCCTGGTTATTATGGATAGGAATTGGTTGCGGTTTTATTTTATTGTATGCTGTTTTGACTGAAAGGGTGATTTTAGATGAGCAAGGGATTAAGGTTACTTACTTAGGTTGGTTTTCTCAGTTTTTTCGTCGCGGTTGGAGTTTATCATGGTCGGAAATTAAAGAGTTAAAACCACGAACCACTGGACAAGGTGGTTTAGTATATTATTTTATTACTCAGGATGGTAAGGCTTATTTATTACCTATGCGAATGTCTGGATTTTCTAAGTTTATCAATCTTGTCGCTGCAAAAACTGGTATTGATACTCAAGATGTTCGTCCTTTATCTCAGCCTTGGATGTATTTAATTTTGTTAGCTTTGACTTTACTATTGCTGTTAATAGATATTTGGACTATTCAAACTGCATTAATTATGGGTCATTGATAATAAATATTTGAGTAATTAAATTTTTATAAATTATTTGGCATTGTATATCTGATTTAATGCTTTAATCTAACAATGCCAATAATTTAACTCTGTAATTATCTCAATTTAATCAATAAAAATAACAATACGAATTGTATCTCTTTACATCAAAAATGTATTACATTACATTAAAATTGTATCAACTTACATTAAGATTGTATTTAATTACATTAGAACTTTAGTTATTTACATTAAAAAAGTAGTTTGTCACTATGCTGGTATTAGAATCTGTTAGTTTATGTAGACGGTTACAGAATCAAAATCAATATCCGATTTTACAAAATATTTCTTTTAGAGTATCATCTGGCGATCGCTTTGCTATTGTGGGTCCATCTGGTGCTGGTAAAACTTCCTTATTACGTCTGATTAATCGCTTAAATGAACCTACGAGCGGGAAAATATATTTTAAAAATCAGGAATATGACAAAATTCCTGTAATTCAACTACGTCAACAGATAATGCTTGTGCAACAAGAATCTAAATTATTGGGAATGACAGTAGGAGAAAATTTAGCTTATCCTTTAATTTTGCGTGGTTTACCTAAACCAACTATTCAGGAAAAAGTCAGTTATTGGCAAGAAAAACTGCAAATTCCTGAACAATGGTTAGGAAAGACAGAAATACAACTTTCAGGAGGACAAAAACAGTTAATTGCGATCGCTCGTGCTTTAGTTACCGAACCGCAAATTTTACTATTAGATGAGCCTACGTCGTCTTTAGACACCCCTGCAATTACTAATTTAATAAATATCCTCACTCAATCAAATCAAGCCCATTCTTCCGCGATTTTGATGGTAAATCGGCAAAGAGATATAGTGCAAGAGTTTTGTACCCATGTTTTACATCTTCAGCAAAGTCAATTAATGGTTAATCAACCTGCGGCTCAAGTAGACTGGGAAAACTTAGCAGCAACCCTGACAGCAGCAGAAAACCAAGAATTAGAAGAATGGACAACTAATTATTAGTCAGTGGTCATTTTATCTGTTAAGAGTTCCCTAAAATCAAGAACCGTGAGCGCTTAATACAGGAAGTTGATTAGTAAATCTTTCTCTTGGTAATTTCGCCGGTTGTTGAGCGATATTAGCATTCAGAATTTCCATATTAAACCGGTATCCAACATTGCGAATAGTTTGAATTAAACTGGGTTGACGAGGATCAAGTTCCACCTTCTTCCGCAGCGATAAAACATGAGTATCAATAGTGCGCGGGTTATCAATAGCGTCAGGCCAAGCACGACGCAATAATTCCGATCTACTTAAAGGCACTCCTCCAGCTTGTGCCAAGACATACAATAAACTAAATTCCTGGGGAGTCAAATCAATAAATTCCCCTTGGAAACGAACCCGACGCTGGACTAAATCAATTTGCAAACTGCCATAATCTAAATAAGCTGGTGCATTAGGTGCGCGGTGACGACGCAAAATGGCCTCCACCCTAGCCAAAAATTCCTGCATTCCAAAGGGTTTGCTTAAATAATCATCTGCTCCTGCTTTTAAACCCGCAACAATATCGGCCTCATTGGTACGAGCAGATAACATCAAAATTAAAGGCTGTTGTTGACGATGTAACCAGCGGCACAACTCCATACCATCGCCATCGGATAAATCCGCATCTAAAATAATTAGAGTTGGTTGATGGCTTTGAAATACTTCTTTTGCTTGATAAATACTGGCAGCTTGATGAACTCGGTATTCTAGTTGTTGCAAGTGCCAACCCAATAACGATCTCAGATGGGGATTCCCCTCAACAATTTCAATACAAACCGAACCCACAGTGGCAAAACCCCTTAGCGTTGATGAATCTCAAATTAACAATCTCGTGGTCAAGGTTTTGTAGTTTTTGTTACTTGAAAGCAGATATTCTTCACATTTCCCTCAAAAAAACCTTGCAAAAAATTTATTTTTCACTTTATTTACAATCAAGCAGACGGCTTTATTAAATTATTATTACATTTACATTCTCTAAACTCAAATTGCTATTTGTCTAGGGTGGTTTAGTAATTTCTGGTAATTGGTATAAAATTGTTTACTTGCCCAGCCCTACTTATGATTAAACTTTAATTTGAGTCATTTGTCCTACTCCTAAAGAGATATGATAAACTCAGATAACAATCATTTATCTAAGGGAGTAGGATAAAATTCACACCTGATTATGACTCTTAGTTAAACAAGGCTTGTTTTCTATCCATGAGGTGGCTAAGAATTTATAAAACTTGATTATACAGGTTTGGATTATGGCTAAATTTGTATTCCTCAAGAAAACCGGACAAAAATTGGATCAATATCAATTAGCACCTGTGATGATCAACACCAAGTTAACACCACGCTAGATTGCTAAATCTAACTTTTGACAAAGAATCGTAAAAATACACTACAAAATCACCTTATATCCAGTTTTTTGGCCTAGTATTTAATTAAGTTTTTAGCTGCTGAGGGGTCTAATCCAGAGTCAAAATATTACTTATGAGTTCATACATAAGCAGGAATTGATGCTTCATTAAGCGTGAATCACCATCTACAATTCTCATTCCAAAGAGACTAATACAGCAGTTATGCTCCAAGATACACAAACCATCCGCTACTACCAAAGACTTACCGACGCCTTCGTCGAATTATGGAATCGCGGTTATCGTATGGATGATATGCGGATGTATTTGGATGGATACCTAGCCGCACTCAGACATAGTAATATCATTGAACCCTACTGGATTCATCGCTTAGAAGAGGAAGCCAGTCGCTACTTACATGATGTATCTAATTTTACAATGGTTCAACCAGAACCAGAAAGACAACATCGCTACTACTAAAGGTAGATTTTGATTTTATCGAGTAGCTACCATCTGACGACAGCGACTGTAGTACAATTTTTGATACTCCCCTCAGTTTGATGCTGCTGAGGGGAATTTTGCTGTTGTTGGTTATAAGTGATTATATTTTATATATATAGGACTTACGCACAAGTCACGGAATAATGAACCACGTTCGCCAAGCGTGCCGAAGGCATAGGAACGAAGAGAACGAAGAAGAGAGGGTTTGAGAGATATTTTGCGTAAGTCCTGATATAAATGGCAATTAATTGGGATATTGACATAAGTAGGTGAACGGAAAAAAAACAACATAAGTAACGAAAAGTAAAGTTGTCCAAAACCTGTTCCCAGTTAAGAGTTCCCTGTTCCCTTGTCATAACGACAATTTTTCACCCCAACCTACTTAATTCTTCTAGAGATATTTTTTCTTGATTATATAGTTCTTGAATCTTTTTTGTGGCGGGTTCTAAAATCTCTGTTCCCCTTCTGATTTGAATATCTAATTTATTTTGATTTTGATCAAAAATCACAAATAATGATATATTTCTGGCAATAATTTGTTTACTACCTCGCAATTTAAAATCAGTGATAAATTTACCTGCTGTGGGGACGTGAAGACCTAAATCGGAAGATTGAATAATTTCCTGAATATCCGCAAGTTCTAAACTAGAAAGTGCTGGAGTTTCTTGTTGAATATTGACGAACTTAATTAAATCTAGTTGGTTTTGGTTAATTATTATATGATCTAATTGTTCATATTGAAATGTAATTGTTCCTAGTAAATTATCAGTAATGGCATAAATTTGGACGGAATATGGAGGTTTAGGAACAGAACCTTGTTTATAGAATAAACTTCCTTCTGGAGTGACAGTAATTTGCGGTGTATTTGCTAGAGTTTGTAAAGATTGAAGATTAGCAATGGTACTTTTCACAAATACAGAATCAAGTCCTAAAATAGATGCTAATTCATTAGCTGTAGGGGGGGGATTAAATTCCATACCAGCGCGAATAATAAACTCTTCTAAAACATTAAATTTCCGAGGTTCTTTAATAGTTAATTCTAGGAAATTTTGCGTTACATGATAGTAAAATTGACGTGCTAATAAAACCGATGAATAATCATTTTCAGCTTCGATTTTATCAACTAAATATTTCAAATTATTATCAATTATTTTAACTACAGAAGCAGGAAACATCAATAAAACCTCCATGATGATTAACAGTGTTTGCAACCTCAGAATACATATTACCTACTGTACCAGATTTACCTGTAAATAAATCGTGACAACCGACAATAATTAACAATTCTTGAGCGCGAGAAAAAGCCACATTTACCCGTTCTGGTTTATTTGCAAATCCCACATCTCCTTGAGGATTATTCCTAACCATACTCACAATTACCACTGGTCTTTCCATACCTTGAAATCTATCAACTGTACCCGTTCTAATTTGTAAAGAAGGGAAAAATTCAGATTGCAAACGTTCATCAATTTTTCTTAATTGAGCGCCATAAAATGTAATTACAGCTATTTCTTTTTTTGGTTCTCCATTCGCAACTTTATGAAACCAAACCTGCTCAAATTGGTGACAAATATTTTCAATTACATCAATTTCTTTAGTATTAAAAAATGAAGTACCATTGCGTTCTTCTTGAAATTGATTTTCTCTCGGCATTTTTACCCAACATAAATGATGATCAGGTTGAATGATTTTCCCTGCTAAATTATGAGCGCGTTTCCTATCAGGTTCTAAAATGCCACATTCTAATTTACCATGATAAAATTGATTAATTGCTCCCATGATCATGGGGTGCATTCGATATTGAGTATTCAGCATTTTCTTGATACTTTTATCAGCAATTTCAAACTGACTTTTAAATAATGATTCTTCTAAAAATTGCAATTCTTCTCTAGAATTACCCATGGCTTGCGCCACTTCTGCCACTGTGCTAGTATCAAGCATGGGAGGTAATTGCCGATGATCTCCTACCATGACTAATTTTTTACCTTTCAACGCGGGAATTAGTAACTCTGGGGGAGTGCATTTACTAACTTCATCTATAATTACAACATCAAAAGATTGAAATTCTTCGGAGAAACTATAATTTGCAGCTTGAACACAAGTAATACCGACAACGTTAGCATTATCTAAATAAATTCGTCTTAAATCATTACTATCTTGTTCGGAAGGTTGACGTAATTTTGTAATCCAATTCTCGACAAAATTTTGATATTTATCTAAATAATTTTCTTCATTTTGCAGTTGTTGTTTCCATAATTTCAATTTATTTCTGACCTTGGTTAAAAACTCTAAATTAAATAAATCTCCGTCAGATAATTCTGGCTTAAATTTATCTGGTATAATTTGCCAAGTTGACTCCCACCAATTCCGTTCTATAATTAAATTATCTGATAATTGTAATTCTAATTTGTCTTCTAAATCAGATATTTCTATTTGTAATTGTTCAAGTTCCTCTTGATAAACATCAGTTTGTTCTTGTAAATTTGTAAATTGTTGATTTAAAGCGTCTTTAATTGTTTCTAAAATAGAAAAAGGTGCTAATGACGAAATCAGAGTTTCTAATTCATAAATACGATTTTCCCAAAACTTAACTTGTTGAGAAAATTCCTGTGGTTGTTCCCAAATATTTGTTTGTTTAGTTAGATACTTTTCTGTTAAATTCCGTAATTGATGAGGTATATTTTGCTGTTTATGAATTGTTTGTAAATTATTAATAACTGCTGCAAGTTTTAAATTAGCAGCTTGTTTACTGTTTTCTAACTGAGTTTTAGCTTCAGATATTTGTTGGGAGGAAATTACATTTTCTGGAAGTTCTTGAAATTGCTGTTTTAAAATTTGCAATTGTTGTTGAGCTTCAGTTTTAACTTTCAAAACACATTGACGCGCATTCATTAAAATAATTTCTAGTAATTCTTGGGTAATGCGGTTAAGAGTAGCTTCAATATTATTCCATTCAAAGGACTTACCATAAGTTTTTTCTAGTCTAATTAAAAAAACTTGAATATTTTCAATTAGCAATTTCCGCTGTTTAGGGGTAAGAATTTGATAATTTTTTAACTCTTGATAGGTTTTTTGCCACTGAGTCTGATCACTTTTTGATAATACTATGGGAATTTGATGAAAACTTTGTTGTAAGAAATAACTAAAATTATGCTGTTTACCTTTTTTATCAGTAAAATTTCCCTCTATTTCATAAGCTATAGCTTTTGTTAATACTCCCCAAGTTGGTAAACTGATTTGATAATTTTTGGGAACAATAGGTAATTTTAAGTTTTGAGCAAACATCAATAAACCTAATGGTAAATTAACCATATTTTCTGTTAAAAGTAAATCAGATTGTTGACATTCTTTCAAAACTTGATATAGGTTATTATATCCTGTAGATTTCCATTCTACAACCGCTTCAACAATATAATCAATTTCCCGTTGACGATTTTCCCATATTTGGATTGTTGGTTGTATATTATTGTGAATACTAAATTTTTGTAAATCTGTTTCTAATTTCTGTAAAGATACAGAATTTTGTTGAAAAATATCAACTAATTCCGCTACTTCTAAAATAGCTAAAGATAGATTATTAATATCTTTTAATCCTGCTTTAAATTCAGAAAGTTGAGGTATAATATTTTCCTGTAACCAAACTGCTAAACCAAATACACCAAAACCAGGACGGACAAAACCAAGTTCCTCGATAAATTTAATCGCTTGAATTACATTTTCTCGAAAAATCTCTACTTGTTTGTTATTTTCTGTATAGGGTTGAATATGGGGTAAGAAATTCTTGATTTCTGGAGATTCCCAGTCTATACTTTGGTAATTTTTCAGTATATCCTCTAAACCAGTAATTAAGGACGCAATTTCATTTTTATTTACTAAAATTTGATCATATTTAATTTCTTGATTTTGATAAATTGTCTCTAAATTCTCTTTTTCTGTTTTCAGTTTATTCTGTTGCTGATTAAACTTTTCTTCAAATATATAATAGTTTATAAATCTTGGTAATAATGGTAATAATTGAGTTAAAATTGTAATATTTTCCTGACGTTGACTGAGATTATTTTCGCAGTCAGTAGCGGTATTTTGTAACCATGTACTAATTACTTGATCTTCTAAAAATGGTTGTCCTTCTTCTCCAACTTTTTCGGCTCTTCCCTTTCTAATAGCACGAATAAGGGGATTATGAACTAAGCGACTGAGGGCGTTATCAACAGCTAAATTCGCTTGAGAGGTAATTAATGTCCGTCCCCCGCGTAATGCTACTTGATAGCAAATTTCGGCTATTACTGTTGTTTTTCCTGTCCCTGGTGGTCCTTGAATTAAAACTAAATCTTCTGCGGAAAGTACCTTTTCCACTGCGGTTTTTTGTCCAGCATTAGCAGAAGACAATAATAAATCTTGTGATTTTAGTTTCACTCTTTTTGTAATAGTTCTTGCTTGGGAAGCGTCAAATAAAAAATTACCTAAATAGGGGTTTTGAGTCCTTCCTTGTCTTAATTGTTCTAAAGCTTTCTCTTTACGTTCGATTTGTTTGATGTCTCCAGCAGCATCAAAAAATAAGTAGCCATTATTAGGAAGTTGATAATTACCTGTGGCTATATATTCAATTAATTCTCTCTCTAGTCGAATATGAATAAGATTATGTTTTTGATCAATTTTTTCAATAGTTCCTAATTGACGACTGTGACGGCGATTTTTTTCTGTGGGGACAGAATCTAAAAATTTAACTTCTTGATTTTTGGCTTTTTTGACCCGTTCCCAAAAGTTTTCTGCACTTAAAAAATGTTCTTCAGAACCATCTAAAGTAGCCGAATTAATTTTAATTTCCAAAGTAATTAGTCGAGAATTTGAGCGGTTATTATTATTTTTATTGACAAAAAATACGCAAAATTGACGAGATTTAGCAATATTTTCTTCAACCTTTAAAAAAGCTTTCCAGGCTTGAAGTTGATCTTCTGTAGGAACATGATTTCCGCAAATTGGTATATTTTTTATTTTTGCCAATAATGGTGTGGGAATATCAAGACGTTCTTGATAATTAGGAATTAAATATAACCAATAAAGTACAGTATAACCGTCAATAATTCCCCGCAATTCTGATAATAAATAAGCTGATAAAATTTTCAAACCACCAGATCCATCTTGACGAACAGCAGCTTTAAATCCTAAAGTCTTTCCTAATTTCTTCAGTCTTTTTGGTAATTGAAAATTATCTTGGTCTGTGGCTAGAATTAATTCCCAAATTTCTTCTCCCGTTTCTTTTCCAGTCCCTTGACGACGAATATAAAAACAACCAGGTTGTTTACCAACTAAATCAAATAATAATTCATTTGCACGTTCTCGCCGTTCTCGAAAATCAGGATATAATTGTACAGATGATTGACCTTCAAAATGACGAATTAAATTATCAACCGCTGTACCTATGAATGTATAACCACAGTCTTCTATATTTGTTTTATTATTCATATTTTTGATCAAAAATGTGGGAATTTAGACATAAATAATTTTGGTTCTTGAGTAGATCAATAATAATTTTCAACTTATACCATTTCCTAGTCTAATGAGGTACAAAATTATCTGTGTTCATCTGCGTTTATCTGCGTTCAATTCTGAATGATTGCACCTGACTTGTATGGGAATTGCTATATTATCATTAATTTAAAATTAAAAAAAATCTGAAATCAGATCATCTAAATGTCTTAAAAATAAGGTGTTGGGTTGCGTTCCTTAACCCAACCTACACCTTATAGTTGATATTAAGAAGCTAGGGCTACTTCTACCAACTGTTCTAATTCACCTTTGTTGTACATTTCGATCAAAATATCAGAACCGCCAACGAATTGACCATTAATATATACTTGGGGGATTGTTGGCCAGTTGGAATATTCTTTGATTCCTTGACGAATTTCATAATCAGTGAGTACGTCAATAGTCTCAAAGGGAACTCCCAATGTATTAAGAATCTGCACAACATTGTTAGAGAAACCACATTGGGGCATCAATTTGTTGCCCTTCATGAAAACCATAATTTTATTTTCTTCTACCAAAGTATCAATTCTTTCTTTAATTTCTGGAGTCATGATTAGTTATTTCCTGGGTTTTTAAAGGTCTAAAATCAAAATTCAAGACAATTTTAGATTTTGTTCAGGGCAAAATCCTAAATCTCAAATTAGTTTACTATTTGCCAAGCTTCGGGAGTGTAGGTTTTCAGGGCTAAAGCATGAATAGCTTCGCTGGACATGGCTTGTTTCAATGCCCCATAAACTAGCTGGTGTTGTTGCACTAGTCCCTTGTTTGCAAACTGGGATGAAACTACTGTCACCTGATAGTGATCACCACCACCCGTCAAGTCTTGTACTTGCACTTGGGCATCTGGTAGTTGTGCCTTAATCATTCCCTCCACTTGCTGCGGACTCATCATTGCAATTCCTAAAAAACTTTACTTCTCTATTATTAACAGATATCTAACTCTTGGTTGTTGCTAATTAACTTATGCTGATTATTTCTTGTTTGCAGGAGAATAGGGTGCATCCACGAAACCTAATTCAAATAATTGTTGATAAGCTTTTGTCCCTAATTCCCTGGTTGGGTTTTGACTTTTAATGATTTGCACTAGCAAAGGTATGGCTAGTTCTGGCTGATTTCGCCCTCGATATACTAGGGCTAACTGGTAGCTGGCTTCATCTCGCTTTTGGGCAGTTACTAGGGCTTTTTGGCGTTGGGAGTCAGATACGGAAATGTCAATACCTGTAAAGCTAGAATTTAACTCTTGATAAAAGCTCGATAACTGATTATAAACCTGGCGTGCTTCTTGCAGCTTTTGGGCAGCTAGGGCATAATTTTGACTAGATATCGCTTGATTTGCTTCTTTGACTAGGCGATCGCCTGCCGCTATACTCAAGATATTATTACCCTGTCCAGTGGGACTGAGGGTGTTATTTTTATCACTGATCGTCGGTTTGCTTTCAGTAGCAGGACTACTAGGACTTGAGGGCTTTTTTACCTGAGCTTCAGCAGGTGACAATATGCCTAAAAATGCTATAAATGATAAGCAGGTAAAGCGAATTAATAGATCCGTAGCAACATTCATGAGGTTAACTAGTAAAATATGGAAAAAATTTCAAAAACTGAAAAACTTGATGTATTTTAACTCTCTTTGTGGCGATGTGAAAAATTTCTCTGCCAAAGAACTCAGCAAACAAGCGCCAAGAGGTCAATTAATTTTAAACTAATCCCAATTTTTTATGAGTGATAATATTAATTCTCCAGATTTTGTTGAACCAGATGTCACAAATAGCGACGAAGCATTAATTTTGCAACGCAGTGGCGAAGAGTTAATGCTAGAAAAAACATTATATCGCTTCACTATCCGTCCTAATGCTAATTTTCCACGTGAGCAACTATCACAAATACAGGGATGTGTATGGCGGCGCAGTATATCCTCAGCCCGGTTAGAAGTGTACACGGTGGCTCCTGAGCAGATAGAAACAGTAATGTCTCAAGTACGTGCTGATAAAAATATAGACTTTGTTAGTCATGTTTATAAACTTGAAAACAATGCCGGTACTTTGGTTTATCTAAGTGATCAAATTACAATTCAATTTGCTACTTGGGTAGATATGAATAAAATTAATATTATTGCCAATAGATTTAATTTAGTTCTAGATCAACCAGTAAAAGCAATGTCGAATACTTTTATTTTTCTGGTGAGTAAACAAGCTACAAAAAACCCAATTAAAATCACAAATCAATTACAAAAACTGTCAGAAGTTTTAGCCGCAGAACCAAATATTATCATTCAACAAGAACCGCATTATCGCCCCAAAGATTCCCTTTATCCTCAACAGTGGTATCTCAATCACAATGGGGGAAATCAATTGGTAGCTGGTTCTCACATTTCCGTAGAACAAGCTTGGGATACTACTCGCGGTGTTCGTTCTATTATCGTCGCTGTAGTAGATGATTCCTTTGACTTGAATCACCCAGATTTTCAAGGTAATGGTAAAATTGTTGCCCCTAGAGATTTAAAAGAAAATGATTTTTTACCCCTACCAGGAGAAAAAGAAACTAGTCATGGTACTGCTTGCGCGGGATTAGCTGTAGCCGAAGAAAATGGTACAGGAATTGTTGGAGTTGCTCCCGGTTGTGCAATGATGCCTATTCGGACGACTGGTTTTTTAGATGATCAATCAATTGAGGATATTTTTAATTGGACAGTGGAAAACGGAGCAAGTGTAATTTCTTGTAGTTGGGGAGCTTCTGCTGTTTATTTTCCCCTTTCTATCCGTCAAAGGGCAGCTATTAGTCATGCAGCTACCAATGGACGCAATGGTAAAGGATGTGTAATTGTCTTTGCAGCCGGAAATGCTAACCGTCCAATTAATGGCACTATCAATGAACAAAATTGGCCGAAAAATATTGTCAGTTCTAACACAAATTGGTTAAGCGGTTTTGCAATTCATCCTGATGTAATTACCGTGTCGGCTTCTACTAGTTTGAATAAAAAAGCTGCTTATAGTAATTGGGGAGATAATATTTCTGTTTGCGCTCCTAGTAATAATGCCCCCCCAGGAATGTGGTTTCAAGAAACAGGTTTTGTTTATACACAACCAGCACTTGTTTCTTCTTTATTTGGATTGGGAATATTGACCGCAGATCAATTAGGAGCAGCAGGTTATGATGCTGGAAACTTTACTAATAATTTTGGTGGTACTTCTAGCGCCACTCCCATAGTCGCAGGAGTAGCAGCTTTAGTATTATCAGCTAATCCTGATCTGACGGCTCAACAAGTTAAACAGATTCTTGAAGATACTGCTGATAAAATTATTGATAATAGTGTTGATCCTCAATTGAATATTAATGGGGGTACTTATGATAGTTATGGTCATAGTCAATGGTTTGGTTATGGGAAAGTCAATGCAGCCAAGGCCGTGAGACTAGCAAAATTGGGTGTCGTGAACCAAATTACTAATGAACAAACACAGGTAAAAAATACTCAAGTTGTGAATATTCCTGATGATGATCAAGAGGGAATTAAAAGTGCGATCGCTATTAATGAAGTTATTAATATTGGTGATATCCAAGTTACAGTTAATATCACCCATGATTTTTTAGGAGATCTAGAAATTTATTTAATTGCTCCTAATCATCAGCGGATTTTATTGCAAAGTCGCACATTAGGCCGTCGTAACCAATTACAAAATACTTACACAGTGCGATCGCATCCCGCCCTGAAACAATTACTTTCTCTACCCGCACAAGGTAACTGGGAATTACAAGTCATTGACTACGCTGCTCTAGATGTGGGCAAACTTAATCACTGGGAATTGGTAATTGGACACGGGAAGTAGTTGATATATAGCAGGGGGAAGAATTTTCTGGTTCTATGCTTCTGACTTCTGAATCCTGATTTAATTGTTTTAATTTATGGGTTAAATCTGCTGTCAGTCTTTTAGCTTCCAGTTTGAAATTTCCATTCATATAATCTCTGGCTTGGATAGGTTCATCAATGTGAATGTTGACATCTGCACCCCAGTGAGGATAGGATTCGCTGTATTGAATGCTAACAGGTATAACTTTAATCCCCAGCCCTGGGTGGCTAAATTCAGCATTTAAGGCTAAACGGGCTACTCCCGGCTTGAGAAGATGAACTTGACCATCACGGTGGATATCACCTTCAGGATAAATAACTAACATTTCTCCCTGCTGCATTAATTTGACCACATGACGGAGAGTAGCGATGGCCGGACGTTGAGTATTGACGGGGAAACCGCCCATTCTGAGAATAAACCAACCTTGTAACCCCTGACATTCATCACTTGTCACCATAAATCTCATATCCCTACCTGTGAGGTGACGACCAGCAGCGTAGGGTAAAACTAATGAATCCCAGCGAGAACGATGGGTAGGAGCAAGAATTACCGGACCATTTCTAGGGATATTTTCTCGTCCAGTAACTTTAATATCTCTAAAGAAAGATGGCAAAACTATGTAACGTCCTAGAAAATAGGCTACAGGCATTAACCAAGGAGAAACCCGCCAATTCCTCACAACCACCAATGATCGCCCCGGAGATTCGATCATAGGATTTACATAGGTAGTTGTGGTTTGTGCATAGCCGGTAGTAGAAGCAGAGTCTGATTTAATCATAACGGTGGCTATTTCAAATTTGATTATGTCCACCGTAGATTTTATTGAGTAATTTTTGTTTTCTCATTTGGACAGTTTTATCTGTGTCTGTTATTTTTGCTGACGTTGGCTACTAAACCAATTTTGTAATTGTTCTCGACAGTCTGATTCTAGAATACCTCCCATCACTTTTAAACGATGATTAGATGCAGGGTGATCAGGGATGTTGAGAACAGTCCGAATTGCTCCAGTTTTGGTATCGTCTACTCCATAAATCAATTTTCCCAATCGTCCATGAACTATAGCACCAGCACACATGGGACAGGGTTCTAGAGTGACATATAATGTACAATCATGCAAGCGCCAATTTGACAAAATTTGACTAGCAGCGCGAATCGCTATAATTTCTGCGTGGGCGGTAGGATCTTGATCCCTTTCTTTCCGGTTTTCTCCTACAGCAATCAATTGGTTATTTGTGTTAACAATTACAGCACCGACGGGAACTTCACCAGCATTACCCGCTGCTCTTGCTAATTCTAGGGCGTGCTTCATCCATTTTCTATGTATTAAATATTCTGGTAATTCCAGCATATACAGCATATATTTATATTTATTATTGATTTTAAGGCGTTGCTGAAACCAGGTATAAATTTAGGTGTAGAGCCGAGAATCCCTACATGAGGAACGTCTCTACAAGGGTTTTGAAATCATCAAAAATCATTTTCATACCTCAAATCAGCAACGCCATTTTAATTAGGTGCTTTACGAAGAACGCACGCTATTATTTAAGGTAAATTACTCGGATCAATCCCCTGGGATTTTAAGTACGCTATTAGCCGTTCTTTCTCTTGACGTTCTTGTTCAGCCCGTTGACGTTCTTGTTCAGCCCGTTGATGTTCTTGTTCAGCCCATTGATGTTCTTGTTCAGCCCGTTGACTTTCTTCTGCAATTTTTTCCACAGACCAAGGTAATAAATTACCTGCTTCATTCCACCACCTTAACCAATATCCAGTTCTAGCTTCTTTTTCCCCCCTCCAAGTTCCCAAAAATAAGCCCATTGCGTCAATCCAATGTAAACCATTTTCATCGGGTTGTTTTAACTCGTAGTGACCATTCCCCAGTTGATATAATTCCAGTAAACCTCCATCTGGATCAAAAATTACATAGATAGGAACTTGCAAAATTTGCTCATAAAAAAACCATTTTCCCGGTGGATATGTGCGTTTAAAAGAATATTCTCCACCTTCCTGATCTGATAAAAACTCTACAACTATAACAGGAATATCTCCTTCTAAATTCGGTGTGTAGCTTTTGCGTTCAGGTAAAATTTCTTTGACTGCGGGAATATATAACCAATCAGGTGCTTTAGCAATAAATTTACCGTCTAATGTCGCACATAAACCAAAATTTGAGGCTATCAACATCTGCGGTTGAATAAAACCCGCAATTTCTAAACTTTCGCGCAAAGCACCAGCCAAAAGTGGCTGTCCTGTATTTTCCACCGGTTCGTCCTCTAACTGAAAATCATCGGGTAAGGCTTCCCAAGAGATTACCAGTTCAGTGGGAGATTTGATTTCACTGATTTGAGTGATCATAATCACTGCCTCTGGTTGATTTGTTTTTATTTTATCTGATACAATATTAAAACAGCTAAAAATCAGGCGATCGCTATGATTATGAAGTATAATTTTAGCGGGCAAGATGCCCGCACCACAATATCTAGTTAGATTTGGGTGATTTTATTTATTTCAACCAAGTTATCATCAGTATAAATACAGAAGATCATCCAGTTGACCTTTCCTATCTAGATGATACAGATCATCACAACCGCCAATGTGTTGATTATTAATAAATATTTGGGGAACGCTGCGGCGATCATTAGCGCGTATAGCCATGTTCGCCCTGGCTATTTCATCACCATCAATTTTGTATTCTGTAAAATTAACACCTTTCCACCATAGTAGCATTTTCGCACGGATGCAGTAGGGGCAAGTTTGCCAAGTATAAATCTCTACATTGGCTTTGACGCGCTCTGGATGACGACCGAGAAGAGAATTGAGAAAATTTAGCATATTGTGAATTGGGAAGTTTGGTTTTAATTAAATCTGATCCTTAGCAAATCTTTCAGATATCTTATGCTTTTTTGACGTTTTTGTGCAAAAATTAGATTAGATCAGGAATAAATATCGCCGATTATTTACTTATGAAATCTAAAAAATTATCTACTATTAGATACATTATATCTGGTATTGTCACAATGAAACTAGTATTTTCTCTGACTGCTTGTAGTGATGAACAACAAAATATACAGAGTCAGATGAATACCCCTCCAGGACAGGTTACTCGCGTGAACTGGAATCGCATTAAAAGCCGTGGTCAGCTTGTTTGTGGAATTAGTGGTGAATTACCGGGATTTAGTTTTGTGGGGACTGACGGTAAATATAGCGGTATTGATGTTGATATTTGTCGGGCTGTAGCAGCAGCAATATTTGATAATCCAGAGGCGGTAGAATACCGTACCCTTAACGCTAAAGAACGATTTACAGCTTTACAAACTGGAGAAGTAGACATTTTGAGTCGCAATACTAGCTGGACTTTTAGCCGGGGGACTGCTCAGGGTTTAGATTTTGCACCTGTGGTATTTTATGATGGTCAGGGGGTTATGGTTCGTAAAAATAGTAACATTAAATCTATGAAAGACCTGAAAGACAAAGCTATTTGTGTCCAAACAGGGACGACAACCGAACAGAATTTAGCAGACCAAATGCGGAAACGGGGTTTGACTTATAAACCTGTTGTTTTTGAGGATATAAATGTTACCTTTGCTACTTATGCCGAAGGACGTTGTGATGCTGTCACTACGGACCGTTCTGCTTTAGTTTCCCGACGAACAACCCTACCGAAACCGGAAGATAACATCATTTTAGATGATATTCTTTCTTCTGAACCCCTTGCGCCAGCAGTTGCTAAGGGTGATACTCAATGGAGTGATATAGTTAAGTGGACTGTTTATGCTTTAATTAAAGGGGAAGAATTGGGAATTAATTCTCAAAATTTAGGAGAATTTGCAAATAGTAAAGATCCCGATATTAAACGTTTTTTAGGAACAGAAGGAAATTTGGGAGCAGGAATTGGTTTAACAAATGATTTCGCAGCCAAAATTATTAAAGACGTTGGTAATTATGGCGAAATTTATGAACGCAATTTGGGAACAAAGACAAAACTAAATCTCCCTCGTGGTCAAAATCAATTAGCGACAAAAGGAGGATTACTCTATTCTCCACCTTTTCGCTAATAGTATAATACTAAATTACAATAATGACTAATTCTAAACATCCTTTATGGCGTGATCATCGTTTTTGGCAAAATGCTATTCAGTTAATTTTTGTATTTTTAGCAGTAATTATAGTCGTGATATTGTGGAGTAATGTCAGACGGAATTTACAGCAATTAGGAATTGAATTTGGATTTAATTTTCTCAAGCAACAAGCATCTTTTGATATTGGTGAAACTATCGTTGATTATCAACCAACGGATGCTTATAATTATGCTTTATTAGTGGGATTAATTAATTCTTTAAGAATAGCAATAATGGGTATCTTACTAACTACAATTGTGGGAATTACTGCGGGAATTGCTAGACTGTCAGATAATTGGTTAGTCAGGAAGATTAGTTTTGTTTATGTGGAGATTTTTCGGAATACACCATTATTATTACAATTGCTATTTTGGTATTTTGCGATTTTTTTGAGTTTTCCCAAAGCCGAAAATAAAATTTCTGTTTTGGGTTTCGCTAACTTTAGTCAAAATGGCATTGAATTTCCTTGGTTTACCTTGTCTCCAGAGTTTTCTAGTTTGTTATTAGGGTTAACTTTTTACACGGGTGCGTTTATTGCGGAAATTGTGCGGGGGGGAATTAAATCAGTTCCTCAAGGACAATGGGAAGCAGCAAAATCTCTGGGTTTAAAGCCAGGTTTAGCAATGCAATTGGTGATTTTTCCTCAAGCGTTAAGGGTGATTATTCCCCCATTAACTAGTCAATATCTGAGTTTAACAAAAAATTCCAGTTTAGCGATCGCTATCGGTTATCCTGATATTTATTTTGTTGCTTCTACGACTTTTAATCAAACTGGAAAAGCTGTAGAGGTAATGCTGTTAATTATGATTACCTATCTGACGTTGAGTTTGATAATTTCTTTCACCATGAATTTATTTAATCGTTCTGTACAGATTAAGGAAAGATAATATTAACCGCAGTATTCGCCAAGAGCGATAGATTTGCTAAAATTGTCATCATCACAACACCAATTAATCACTATGTACCCCGCCAATTTACAGCAAGAACTCTTACAAGCGATCGCTAATCTTAGTGATCAACAAATCCCACTTGTCTTACAATTTATCTCATCATTGGAAACACCTGTTAACAATTATCCAACTTCGGCTAAAACAGTTTTAGAACGAATGGGTGGTTATCCACAATTCTTACTAGAAGGATCAGGAGATTTGTCAGATAGAGATGTACGCAAAAAAGCAATTGCTGACAGAATTCAAGCAAGACATCAAAGAAGAAATCATGAATAATTATCCTCTGATTTTAATTGATACTGGAATTATTATTGCCTTCTATTATTGCCACTCTAGATAAAGACTTTAATATTTATCGTCGCTATCGCAAACAACCATTTAATCGCATATTTTTACCTTAATTCAACTGACATTTTTATTATGATTACACTAACTTGGTTAAGAGAAAATCTGTTTAATAATTGGTACAATTGTTTATTAACTGTTGTTTGTTCGATTTTTCTATTTTGGCTATTTCAAGGATTTGCAATTTGGTTAATTACTAAGGCACAATGGCAAGTAGTTGCAGTTAATTTACATTTATTTTTGGTGGGAAGGTTTCCCCAGAATTTATATTGGCGAATTTGGCTGGTTTTGGGAATATCTACAACTTTAACTGCAATTACTGGGGGTGCTTTTACTAAAGAAGCAATATTCACAAAACGTAATTCTCTAATTTTTGGTTTTATTGTTGGGGTTTTATTATTAATTTTACCCCTACCATTAACTAGTCGTTTGTCTTTATTATTAATTACAGGTTTAATAGTTTTAGGTGTGATAATTGGTCAAAAATTTGCTCAAATTATCACACCTTGGCTTTCCCTAATGTGGTTATTATTCTTTCCAACAATTATCTGGTTAATTGGTGGTGGTTTAGGGTTACAACCTGTATCTACAAATTTATGGAATGGTTTATTACTCACCCTATTAATAGCAATAATTAGTATTGTGCTTTCCTTCCCCATAGGAATTTTACTCGCATTAGGAAGAACAAGTAATTTACCTGTAGTGCGGTGGTTTTCTATTCTTTATATTGAAATTGTCAGAGGATTACCATTAATTGGTATTTTGTTTTTAGCCCAAGTTATGTTACCCTTATTCTTACCAGCAGATTTGCGTTTAGATAGATTATTCAGAAGTATGGTGGGACTAATATTATTTAGTGCAGCATACATGGCCGAAAACGTGCGCGGAGGACTACAATCAATTCCCAGGGGACAAATAGAAGCAGGAAAAGCACTAGGATTAAACACACCCTTATTACTCACATTAGTAATATTACCCCAAGCATTACGCGCAGTTATTCCCGCAATTGTTGGTCAATTTATTGGCTTATTTAAAGATACATCACTTTTATCATTAGTGGGATTAGTAGAATTAACAGGAATGGCACGTTCCATATTAGCCCAACCGCAATTTTTAGGAAGATATGCAGAAGTATATTTATTTATTGGTTTGATTTATTGGCTATTTTGTTATTTAATGTCCTTAGCTGCTAAAAAATTAGAAAACCAATTAAATAATTAATTTTAATCAAACTGAATCAAACATCTCTTCCTTTGTAACTCTGAGTCCTCTGTGCCTCTGTGGTTGGTTAAAAAAGATTCAAATTAAAAAAGAGTAAAATATGACAGAAAAAAATGATAATAACAGGACTTACGCAAAATCTCTCTAAAACTCTCTTTTCTTCGTGTCCTTCGTTCCTTCGTGGTTCATTCTTTCGTAACTTGTGCGTAAGTCCTAAATAATTAATTGCCGAAAATACCCATAAATGGTATCGTAAATTTTATATTCTCCAAAAAATAAGCTGAACAGTTCTTCCTCTTTTACTCTGAGTCCTCTGTGCCTCTGTGGTTGGTTAAAAAAGATTCAAATTAAAAAAGAGTAAAATATGACAGAAACAAAACCGATAATAATTGCCGAAAATGTCCATAAATGGTATGGTAAATTTCATGTTCTCCAAGGCATAAGTTTAAGTGTAGAAAGAGGAGAAGTAGTTGTTTTAATGGGTCCTTCTGGATCAGGAAAATCAACTTTTATTCGTACATTTAACGCTTTAGAAGCATATCAAAAAGGAATTATTAGTATTGACGGAATTATCCTCAGTCATGATTTAAGAAACATTGAAACAATTCGTCGAGAAGTGGGAATGGTATTTCAGCAATTTAACTTATTCCCCCATTTAACAGTTTTACAAAATATCACTTTAGCACCAATATATGTCCGCAAAATATCCAAAGTTAAAGCCGAAGAATTAGCAATGCAATTATTAGAAAGGGTAGGAATTTTAGCACAAGCACAAAAATATCCTGGACAATTATCTGGTGGACAACAACAGCGAGTAGCTATAGCGCGTGCATTAGCAATGCAACCCAAAATCATGCTATTTGATGAACCGACATCAGCATTAGATCCAGAAATGGTGAGAGAAGTTTTAGACGTCATGCAAAATCTCGCTAGTGAGGGAATGACCATGGTAGTTGTTACCCATGAAGTGGGATTTGCGCGAGAAGTTGCTGATAGAGTGGTGCTAATGGATAGCGGTTTATTAGTTGAATCTGCTACCCCTGACACTTTTTTTACTAATCCCAAAGAAGAGAGAACTAAGAAATTTTTATCACAAATTCTCTAAATTATCTCTACATTAATGAATGTGTTGGGTTTTGTTCCTCAACCCAACCTACAATTTACAATTTCAGGGTTAAATTTTTACTTTCAATTCCCCAAAGAAGTTGTCAAAATAATTAATTCTCCTTGTTCACCACCTGCGGCTAATAATTGTCCTTGGGAATGCCAAGATAGAGTAGAAAAACCTGCTTCACTATCGCTAAAAATCTGTGATAATTCCCTATTTTCATCCCATAAACATAACCAACCGTCAGCACCAGCGGAAGCGAGAATCAAGCTTTGGGGTGCAAAAGATATTGCTTGAATAATATCCAGATGATTGGTTAATACTTGGGCTTCCCAACCCACAGATTTATCTACGGACTTCTCCCATAATACTATGCCTTCAACGCTGGAAGCAGCCAAAATTGGCGCACCTGTGGAGGTTTTGAGGTCTGACCAAGCTAGTTGACGAATTTTTCCCGGAAAGCCGCACATGACCCAAGGATCAGGATTTTCCCATTGTAAAACGGTGAGAGTGCGATCCATATTTCCAGAGGCTAAATATTCACCATCACCTGACCAAATTGTTGTTATACTAGCGGTAGGCATGGAAAGGATAAATGGTTCTGCATCCCAATCTTGAGTAGACCAAATTTTTACACCTTTATAACCATTAATAGCCAAATATTTGTCATCTTTACGCCAGTCAATTCCTAAAATAGAGGAATCATTAAAGTTGAGGATGACAACAACTTCTAATGTGTCTGCATCCCAAATTTGCACATAACGTCCTAAACTAAAAGCTAGACGATTATTGGTATGACTCCATGCTAATTGATCAACCCAAACAGGTGCATTTTCTAAAGTTGTAATTAATTGATTTTCGCACCAAATTTTCACTTTTCCATCTTGTCCACCAATGGCTAAATATTTACCATCATGGGAAAATGCTAGACAATTTACTGCTTGATTTGTAGCTTTTTGTAAGGTGATTAATTGGTTATTTTCCCATAAAACAATTTCACCAGCAGCGGAACTAGCAGCCAGTATTTCCCCTTTAGAAGACCAAGCTAAAGCGGTGACATAATCTGCAAGTTTTGTGGAATAGTGTTGAGTAAATTCTGGAGATTTGCTGGTTGTTAGGTTCATATTTGTTATCTTTTATTGATCAGAAATACTAAGCAACTAGAAGTCGCTACTACACAATTAAAGTCTACCTGCGTGGACTAAGTTTACTAGATTTTTAACCCACGCAGGTGGGTTTTATCTGTATAGCTGTGAATTTTATTTACCTAACTTATACAGGCAAAGAAATCTTTTTTTAACTGCACTTCATCTAAATTTCTGCCAATAAATACAAGTTCATTTTTACGAGGTTCATTTGCTTTCCAAGGTCTATCTACTTTACCTTCAAATATCATGTGTACTCCCTGAAAAACAAAGCGGTTATCTTCATTTTCAATATTCAAAATTCCCTTCATTCTGAAAATGTCTGTTCCTTGATTTCTGAGTAATTCTGATAGCCAAGCATTTAATTTTTCACCATTGATAGTCCCTGGTGATACTATAGCAACTGAATAAACACTTTCATCATGAACATGAGCATCTTCTCCTAAGAAATTAGGATCAATTTCCAAAGCACGATCTAAATCAAATGCTTTTACTCCTAATAAAGCTGACATTGCTAATTGAGAATTATGAGTGCGGTAAATTTTTGCCATTGCATTCATTGACCGAATCCGGGTTTCTAATTCATCTAAAACTTCTGCTGTGACTAAATCGGTTTTATTCAATAAAATCACATCAGCAAAAGCAATTTGTTCCTGGGCTTCGTCTGCTTCCCAATGTTGCCAAATATGCTTGGAATCAACAACTGTAACCACTGCATCTAATGACAATTGATTTTGCAAATCTTCGTCTACAAAAAAGGTTTGAATTACAGGTGCAGGATCAGCTAATCCAGTGGTTTCAATTACTAAATGATCAAACTTATCTCGGCGTTTCATTAAGTTGCCAATAATGCGAATTAAATCACCTCTAACTGTACAACAAATACAGCCATTATTCATTTCAAATATTTCTTCATCCGCATCAATTACTAATTGATTATCAATACCTACTTCTCCAAATTCATTGACAATAACTGCGACTTTTTTACCATGTTCGTAGGTAAGAATGTGGTTTAATAAGGTGGTTTTACCAGCACCTAAATAGCCAGTTAAAACGGTTACTGGTATTGAACTGAATGTTTCTGAATTCATCATAATGTCAAAGCAACTTTGATAATCTTGCCTATGATAACTGATTTAAAAATGGTAGTATAAACTGAAAAACCTCTCCTGGAAATTCTTCATGAAGTCCTAAAGAACCAGGAACTACCACACTCTCTATTTTTGGTAAAGCTGCTAATGCGTCCATTTCCTGACGTGATTTTGTCGGACTGGATGCGCCAATAACTGCCATAATTGGTACAGACAAAGATTGAGCTAGAGAAAGAAATTCTGATTGAGTGTAGAAGGTGTCAATGTTACCTGTAACAAAAGCCGCTGAAGCAAATCTCGCTCCTGTTTGTTGGGTAGTTTGCCATTTATTAGCGATAAAATCGGGTGTAAGTTTATCAGCATTACTAAAAACGTGACGAGTGTACATCCATTTTAAAAAAGATGGTGTTGTATTGAGCTTATACAGGAATTGACCAATAATGGGAAATCTGATAATTCCCCGTACCATAGTCGCTATTTCCTGACTTGCGCCCATTGTTGGTAAAGGTCCACGCCAAGTTGGAGCTATTAATACAACTTTGTTAAGTATTTGCGGTTCTTTAAACGCTAGTTCGAGAATATAACCAGCAGCATGACCGGCACCAATTACGGAAACTGTCGTATTAAATACAGATTTGACAAAATCTGCCAAAAATTGCTGATATATGACTGGTCTGTAATCTAAACCGAGTCGGGAAGAGTCACCAAACCCAGGCCAGTCTATGACTGTGACTTGAAAATGGGGTGCGAGTAATTTCGCTAATTCTGCCATTTCTGCCCTGGTAGAAACGCTGCTAAAGGCTGGTAATAATAGAATGGCTGAACCTTGGCCAATGGTTTCATATACTATTCGTAATTCCTGATTTTCCCATTGCCAAGGATATTCCTGTACTTTACCACCAAATGCAGCAGCGGGATTTGTTAATAAATTAGTAGACATCTGATTAAGTTCACAATTAGAAAGAATTTACTCGTTTCCTTATCCCTAATTTTCTAACTTACATTCTAAAGCTTTTTTTTGCATAGTTTTAAAAATGTTGTAAAAGCCATTAGCGCGAGAAGGTGTTAAGCTAACATTTAAGCCAGTTTCTTGAATAAAATCGGGAGTAAGTTGGACTATTTCTGTAGGTGTTGACCCATTTAATCCTGCTATCAAGAATGCTAACAATCCTTTCGTTAATTGGGAATCAGAATCACCCTGAAATATTACTTTATCATCTACTAAAGATGCGGTTACATATACCTGAGAAACACAACCAGGAACTTTGTTTTCTGGGAGTTTGTCAATTTCAGGAAACTCTTGCAGTTTTTGTGCGTACCATATTAACTGTTCATAGCGTCTTTTGGGTTCTGTAGCTCTTTGAAAACGTTCGACAAGTTTCTTTAGCGCGGGTGGTAAGGAATTAATAGTTGAGGACATGATCAATTTCAGGACGTAATTACTCTTATCTTACCAATTATCAGCCTTCCAGATATCATAAGTATGATTGTTTCTATTGTGAATTGCAAACAAATGTTAAATTTTACTACAAAGTAAGCAATGATATAGATTTTTATTACCGAATATTTAGATGATATTGTTAAGTATCCCCAAATATCAGGAGTAAATTTAGATGTTAACTTCCACCTTGTTGGCTACAGCAACAACAACGTTAGAATGGAGTCCTAATATTGGTATCATTATGATTGTAGCCAATATTTTTGCGATCGCTGTGGGCAAATTTACCATTCAGCAACCTAACGCTAAACCAGAATTACCAGCGCCTCAATTTTTCGGTGGTTTTGGTTTACCTGCTGTACTAGCAACTGCTTCTTTTGGACATATCTTGGGAGCCGGTATTATTTTAGGACTACATTACATTGGTAAAATCTAAATTTTGCTAACTGGAAATTAGAGGAAGGAAAATATATTTCCTCTCTCTTTTTCTCAGAACAATAAAGATCAAATAGGAGCGCTTTATATAATGAGAATATTACAGTGGTGCGGGCATCTTGCCCGCATTATAGCTCACTCAAGCTGAACTTGCTGTATGTTTCCCGCGAAGCCACAAGGTCACAAAATCGCAAAGTTTGAGATTTAAAATCTTGGTTTTTTCTAATTTAACAGGACTTACGCAAAATATCTCTCAAACCCTCTTTTCTTCGTTCTCTTCGTTCCTATGCCTTCGGCACGCTTCGCGAACGTGGTTCATTATTCCGTGACTTGTGCGTAAGTCCTATTTAATTCAGTCACACTCAAATATTTAGTCAAGAAGTTATGAGTACATTATCAAAAATACAAAAATTACCATCTCAATTAATTACACCAGAGAATTTTCAACCCTATGGACAGGTAATATATGCAAGTAAAGATGGCAAAAATTTTGATCAAGAAGACGCACAATTAAATTTACAAAATGGTATTCCCCTTTTTTATATTATGCGGTTACAGGAAAAAGGTAGAAAATTTCACCACATTACTCGTCATGTCAAATGTACTCAATGTTTGGGTTCTTTAGATAGTAAAGATTGGTTTATGGTAGTTTGTCCACCAAATAATCATATAAATGAACCTGAATTATCAAAAATTGCGGCTTTTCATATTCCCGGAAGTTGTTTTATTAAATTAGATGTGGGAACTTGGCACGCAGGACCATATTTTGATCATGAGTTTGTAGATTTTTATAATTTAGAATTAAGTGATACAAATGTGGTAGATCATTTTACGCATAATTATCTCAAAAGTCATAATTTGTCCTTTGAGATAATGTAAATACTCTTTTATTGGTTCATTATTAATGAAGCCTGAATAATTTTTTTAGTGAATTTTCCTTCACTAATTCAGCAGCTTGATTAACTTCTAACCATTTTCTTTCTCTTGCAGTGGCTTCTGGCCAATCTTCTAATACTTCTTCTACAGGTAATAAAAATAAATTTACTCGATAGATATTCCCCCCTTTTCGATATTTATAATTACCAAATTTTTCCGTTGTGACTCTACCTAAAACTCCTGCTTCTTCCCATGCTTCCTTTGCTGCTGACTCATGAGGACTCATACCTTTACAAAGTCCCCCTTTAGGAATCACCCAACCCTGACGTTTACGAGTTGTAATTAAGAGAATTTCTACTTTTCCCTCTATTATTCTATAGGGAATAACTCCAGATTGTTGTAAAACTTTACTGGTTTTCTGAGCCATGGTGGTAGATTCCTTTTCAGCTACTATTTTCTGTTTTCTACGGATATTTGATGTTGATTTAATCCTAAAATAATCTTCAGGATAATTAATCTGTTTTGGGACAATCTTTACTAGAAATTCATCAATCTTTCACAAAAATCCGGGAAAATATTTGGTAATACCCTAATTAATGCCAATTTTATTTTGATTTTGATCACTTGATCACCCAAAATATGTTAAAATTCAACCAGAGTAAGCATTTTTTAGTTAAACATACTCATGTTAGAAATTCTAGAAACCCGAATTTATCAACTGGAACAATTTGCTAATATCCTGGTTGCTAACCAACTTACCCACTTAAGTATTGTCAGTATTGGCATTATTTTTGCTGCCGGTTTGCTTACCAGTCTCACACCCTGTATGCTGTCTATGTTACCCATTACTATTGGCTATATTGGTGGTTATGAAGCTAAAACCCGCTTGCAAGCAGCGGTTCAATCAACTTGGTTTGCGTTAGGATTAGCAACTACACTGGCAGCAATGGGTATTGTAGCAGGTTTAATAGGCAAAGTCTACGGTCAAATAGGAATTGGTTTACCAATTATTGTCAGCATTATTGCTATTATTATGGGATTAAACTTATTAGAAGCATTACCCATACAATTTCCTTCTTTAAATGACACAAATTGGATTTCTGAAGATTTACCACCCGGAGTCCGTTCCTACTCCATTGGGTTAACATTTGGGTTGGTTGCTTCCCCCTGTAGCACACCAGTTTTAGCCAGTTTATTGGGTTGGGTTGCTAATAGCCAAGATTTAGTTTTAGGTGCTGTTTTACTACTTGCTTATACAGCCGGATATGTAGCTCCATTAATTTTAGCAGGTACGTTTACTGCTACTATTAAAAAACTATTAGAATTGCGCCGTTGGTCAGGCTGGATAAATCCTGTTAGCGGGGCATTATTAGTAGGTTTTGGTGTTTTTTCCTTAGTTTCTCGTATCCCTATTAGTAGTTTCTAAATAATGACTTTAGATCAAACAACATCCACAGAATTAATTTGGTGGTTAATACCTGGTAAATTTATACGGCGAAAAATTTTACCCATATTAACTGATTTACGTTTGGCAATTATCCTCTTATTAGTAATTGCCTTATTTAGTGTTAGTGGTACTGTCATTGAACAAGGACAATTACCTGCATTTTACCAATCTAACTATCCAGAACATCCCGCTTTATTTGGGTTTCTCACTTGGAAAGTTATTCAAGTAGTCGGGTTAGATCATGTATATCGAACTTGGTGGTTTTTGAGTTTATTAGTTCTATTTGGAACGAGTTTAACAGCTTGTACTTTTACTCGTCAATTACCAGCCCTGAAAGCTGCTCAAAAATGGAAATATTACGAAGAACCTCGCCAGTTTCAAAAATTAGCTTTGAGTGCTGAATTAGCAGGTGTTTCCCTACAGTCAATTACGCCAATTTTGCAGCAAAAAAGTTATCGGATTTTTCAATATAAAGATGATATTCTTTATGCTCGTAAAGGTATAATTGGTCGGGTTGGTCCGATTATTGTTCACATTGGTATTGTCGCCATTTTATTAGGCGGAATTTGTGGATCAATGACGGGATTTATGGCTCAAGAAATGATTTCTAGTGGGGATACATTCCAAGTAAAAAATATTGTTGATGCTGGTGCTTGGTCTTCTCAAGATGTGTTAAAAGATTGGTCTGTGCGCGTTAATCGCTTTTGGATTGATTACACACCAACGGGAGGAATTGACCAATTTTATTCAGATATGTCTGTGCTGAATAATCAGGGTGAAGAAGTTAATCATGAGAAGATTTATGTTAACAAACCTCTGCGTTATCATGGTGTAGTTTTCTATCAAACAGATTGGGGAATTTCCAGCGTTCAGGTAAGATTAAATAAAAGTCCAATTTTCCAATTACCAATGGCACAATTAGACACCAAAGGTAAAGGTAGAATTTGGGGAACTTGGATACCAACAAAGCCTGATTTAAGCGAAGGTGTTTCTCTATTAGCTAAAGATTTACAAGGAATGGTATTAATTTATGATGCTCAAGGTAAATTAATTAATACCGTGCGTACAGGAATGTCTATCCCTGTAAATGGAGTTAATTTAAAAATTATTGATGTCATTGGTAGTACAGGTTTACAAATTAAATTTGATCCGGGTATTCCCATTGTTTATACTGGCTTTGCTTTATTAATGTTGGGTGTAGTCATGAGTTATTTTTCCCATTCCCAAATTTGGGCTTTACAAAAAGGTGAAACTTTATATATTGGGGGGAAAACTAACCGCGCTCAAGTTGCATTTGAACAAGAAGTTTTGACAATTTTAGATCAACTTAGTTCGGTCAGCAAAACAGAAAAAGGTGAATAATTTTGTAGGTTGGGTTGAGGCTTTGGGAAACCCAAAAAAATCTCGAAAATGTTGGTTTTCATTCTTCAAACCAACCTACTACTAATTGCTTGTACTAAGTAGGTTAACGGAAAAAAACCGACATAAGTAACGAAAAGTAAAGTTGCCCAAAACCTGTTCCCTGTTCCCTTGTCATAACGACAATTTTTCACGCCAACCTACTTAATAAATTAAACTGGGTTGAGTATTTCTAACCGCATTTGTGCAATTAATTGATGTAAATTACCTGTATTCAAACGGTAGCTTAAAGGGTGAACAATTAACCGCGCTGTACTTTCATACAAAGTAGCAATTTCAATTAAACCATTTTCCTTTAAAGTTTTGCCCGTAGAAACTAAATCAACAATTGCTTCCGACATTCCCGTAATTGGACCCAATTCCACAGAACCATACAAAGGGACAATTTCTATGGGTAAATCTAAACCTTGGAAATATTCTCGCGCACAATTTACATATTTAGAAGCAACCCGACCATGTGCGGGTAAATCTAAAGGAGATTTGTAAGAACTGTTCGCTTTTACAGCCACAGACATTCGACAATATCCAAACTTTAAATCTACTAATTGGGCTACTTGAGGCTGTTTTTCTCTAATAACATCGTAACCCACAACTCCCAACTGTGCTTGACCATATTCTACATAAACAGGCACATCTTGCGCTCGGACTAACAGCCCTTTGGCTTGTCCACTAGTGTCTGGAATTTGCAATTGGCGGTTTCCTGATTCTAAAAAAGCACTAAAATCTAATCCCACAGATTTTAATAGCCTCAGAGTAGGTTTAAGTAATTCACCTTTTGGGATAGCAACAGTTAACATTCTTGTTTTAATGTCCTTAATGTGTTTATAATTCACTATATTGAGAATATATCTATATTGTCCATTACCAACAAAATGAAAATTTTATTAGTTGATGATCAAATTGAACTCACTGACCCTTTAAGTCGTCTTTTAACTCGTGAAGGTTACAGTGTTGATACTACTTATGATGGCATTAGTGGCAGCAATTTAACAAAAATAGGCAGTTATGATCTACTGATTTTAGATTGGATGTTACCAGGAAAAACTGGGTTGGAAATTTGCCAAGAATTACGTTCTCAATCTCAAACAACTCCTGTGTTGTTTCTCACGGCCAAAGATACTCTTGATGATAGAGTTCAAGGTTTAGACGCGGGTGCTGATGATTATTTAGTAAAGCCCTTTGAACTACGGGAATTACTAGCAAGAGTTCGGGCTTTATTGCGTCGCGCTGGTACAGAATCTCATAGTAATATAACAGGAAAATTAATTGCAGGAGATTTAGAAATTGATATCCAAAATCAAATAGCTTATCGTCACGGAAGAATAATTGAACTCTCGCAAAAAGAAAGTCAGTTATTACAATACTTTATGGAGAACACCGGACAATTATTAACTCATGCCCAAATTTTACAGCATTTATGGCAAAATGAGGAACAACCTAATAGTAATGTTGTTGCTGCTTTAATTCGTCTGTTGCGTCGTAAGGTAGAAGTGGAGAATGAAACTCAACTTATTCATACTGTTTACGGCAAAGGTTATCGTTTTGGTAGCATTTTAATTGAATCAACTTAAAATTTTTGGCAGTTAAAAACAGCTTCTCAATAAATAAAAACCCCCTCTCAGCTTATTAGCGAAGAAAGAGGGTTGTTAAAAGTCTCTCGTGCTTTGGGAAAAAAGTTGACAAAAGGGGTTTATTAAATATTTTATGACTTTTCAAATCACTTTTTAAACATCCATTAAGACCAAGAATCTAAATCTAGAGATTGCATTCCTTGACTTTTCACATAATCTAGCAAACCTCCTAATTGCCACCAAAGAAATACACAAGTTAACAAACTTATTGGTAAACCCACACCCAAAGCCAGTTCAGAGGGAAAACCAAATATCTCTAAACCGCAAGTAATAAATAAACAAACACCACTCGTAATACCAATAAATGGGACTAATAATTGTTTATAAAAAGAACGAGTATTAGTATTTTCTTGAGTAGACTTATCATCAGGCCATTGCTTGACAATTACTTTTAATGTCCCAGATAGAGCCAGACCAGAAGTTAAAGCCGTGAGAAAACCAACTAATAGTAAAAAGTAAGGCGGTTGTAAAGGGTAATAGTACATGAAAACTCCTGGTTGTTATGAAAATTCGTTTTTATTTGCTAACAAGTTACTTTACTAAAATAGCTGCTACACTTTCTTTAGAAAACTCTGTTAACAGGCTAATTGCCACATTTAGTAAACGATTTGGTGGTAAATCATTCTTAACCAAATCCCATAAACGTTGGACTTCTTCCGTATGTAAACGGTCATCTTCAGTCAGGGCTAATACCAATTGACGACGTAGGAATTTACCCTCCTCTGAAAGTATAAATTCTAGCCCCATTTTTGCCGTTGGTAAAACATCAAATTGACTATCAGTACGAGCAATGGTAATTAAGTTTTCTAAGCGTTGCCACTGAAATTTACCATCTTTAAATAATACATTCAGTAACCGCCGCCGTAGTGCGGGAGATTCCCCAGTTAATAACCGCCGTGCTATGTAAGGATAACCAACTTCTACGATTTTGAAATTGGGGTTAAGACTCAACGCAATACCCTCTTGTGTCACCAGAGAACGAATAATTAAAGCAAATTTCGCCGGGACACGGAAAGGATATTCATACATCAATTCCGAAAACTCATCAGTAATGGTTTTGAAGTTAAAGTCATTGACATTTTTACCAATAGCATTGCCCAATACGGACTCCAATGCTGGGACAATGGGGGTAATATTGGTATTTGCAGTTAAAAAGCCCAATTTGACAAAATCTGCCGCTAAATCAGCGTAATCCTTGTTTACCAAATGCACTAAAGCATCAACTAAAGTTTCCTTGGTTGTTTCCTCCAGCTGATCCATCATACCGAAATCAATGTAAGCCATGCGACCATCGGACATAGCGAACAAATTCCCCGGATGAGGATCAGCATGAAAAAAACCATGCTCTAACAGTTGTTGTAAACCAGTAGTTACACCTATTTGAATAATTGTCTCTGGGTCTAAACCTACGGATTGGATATTTTGAGTATCTGTGAGTTTAAAGCCGTTAATCCATTCCAGAGTTAAAACATGATGACTGGTATAATTCCAATAAATACCTGGAACTTTTACTTGCGGGTCATTACGGAAATTATGGGCAAACTTTTCCGCATTACGCCCTTCATTCATGTAATCAATTTCTTCAAATAACTTTGTGCCAAATTCGTCTACAATTAAGGTTAAATCGTGACCGAGATTCAGCGGTAGCCAGGGGGCGAGCCAACTAGCAACCCAACGCATGAGGTACAGGTCTTTTGTCAGTAAGGGGCGTAAATTGGGGCGTTGCACCTTCACCGCCACTTCTTCCCCACTGACCAGATGTCCATGGTAGACTTGACCCAAACTGGCCGCTGCTACCGGCTGAGGGGAAAGATCCCGGAAAATCTCGCCAATGGAGCGATCTAACTCTGTTTCAATAATCTGATATGCCAGATCATTATCAAAAGGTGGTAACTGGTCTTGTAGCTTGACTAGTTCTGCTAAAAAGTCTTTGCGGATTAAGTCAGGACGAGTCGAGAGGGCTTGACCAACTTTGATAAATGTCGGACCTAGCCGGGTTAGTAAATTTCGCAACTCAATAGCTCTTTGTGCTTGATTTTCTGCTACTTGTTCTTGCCATTCGTCCCACTTGAGACTAAATACAAATACCGCAAAAGACCAGACTATGCTCAGTACTCGTCCCCAAACTAGCCAAGGACGGTAACGAAAGTAACGAGCGATCGCTTCTGGATTATATTGTCTCAATTGAGTAGATTGATACTGACCCACGCCTTTATTTGCCTCTCAAACTGAAAATTTTACACCTGTGTCATGATTCCGTGTTGTTGGCAATCATGGTAGCTTTCTCTGGAGAAAAAACTTTAACCCTATCTAGGGACAATAGGTGAGTAACTGAGCCTATTGGTCTAGATTTATTGATATTTTTCTTAATTATACTTCATAAAAGTACAAGCTTTTTGTCTGTATTGGGGGTATTTTATCATTTCTTAATGACTAAACCTTTTCTATAATGTAGTTACAGCGATTTCCAATCATATAAGGTACATCTTAGCCCCCTCCTCGCACCCCCCTCATTCCCCCCGCTGCGGGGGGAAGAAAAGGATAAACTTTTGATATTGGAGGGGGTTGGGGTGGGGTTCTTTTTCCGGGCTTGATGACAATTTGCTGTAATTTTGTCACCACTCAGTAAAAAATCTGAATCAGTTAATTCTTGGAGGTATAACAAATGGTAATGCAGCGGCCACAAACTAACCCAACTCCTCAAATTTTACCATTAGAAAATGGCGATCGCTTATCACGCCATGAATTTGAACGTCGTTATACTGAAAGTCTCGATATTAAAAAAGCTGAATTAATCGAAGGAGTAGTTTACGTGGCCTCACCCTTACGCTTTCAACGTCATGCAGAACCCCATGCTAAATTGATGATTTGGTTAGGAAATTATCAAATTTATACCCCCGGAATTAAATTAGGAATAGAACCCACCATTAAATTAGATCAAGATAACGAACCTCAACCCGATGGAGTTTTATTAATTGATGAAAGTTTGGGTGGAAAATCTCGAATTACCGATGATGATTATATTGAAGGCGCACCGGAATTAGTGGCAGAAATTGCTGCCAGCAGTGCAGCTTATGATTTATATGATAAGAAAAAAGCCTATAAACGGAACGGTATTCAAGAATATCTTGTTTGGCAGAGTTTAGAAAATAAATTAGATTGGTTTCAGTTACATGACAGTGAATATATATTACTGAAACCTGATATAGAGGGAATTATTAAAAGTCAAGTTATGCCCGGATTATGGTTATCTGTAACTGCATTATTAGCAGGAGATATGGTTAAAGTTTTAGAAGTATTGCAAACGGGATTAAATTCACCAGAACACACGGAATTTTTACAGCGTTTATCAGGTTGATGATCTAATTTAAGTAGATTTTTAATTTTCAGCCTACAATGTAATCAGAGATCTAAATTTGGATTACCAGAGTCAAATATTCACAGATAAAGTTATGAATACAGAAGTTTTACATTTTTTACAAGAATCACATAAACAGGATTTGGAAACAATCACTCAAATTTTGGTTGATATAACTAACCGTAATCCTGAAGACATTAAACCATATTTAGATAGAATACTAACGCAATTGGTAAAACCGCAACAAGAAACTCAGGTTGATGAAACTGCTACTCCAGAACAAAAGATAGCTGCATTTCAAGCATGGGTAGAGAGTCACAAAAATCTGAATTTCCCAAACCTTTCTGATGAAGCAATTAGCCGAGAAAGTATTTATGGTGACAGGGGTTAAATGCCTTATCTTATAGACACAAATATATTATTACGTAGCGTTGATTTATCTCATCCCATGAATAGTGATGCCGTCAATGCTATCAATAAATTGCTAGGCCAGGGAGAAACATTACATATCGTCCCGCAAAACTTAATTGAGTTTTGGAATGTTTACACTCGTCCCATTGAGAGAAATGGATTAGGACGTACAGCAATAGAAGCAGAAGTAGAAATAAAACGATTAAAAACTATTTTTCATCTTGCTTTAGACAACGAAGCAGTTTATTCAGAATGGGAAGGGCTTGTTATTACTCATTCTGTTATTGGTATCAATGTGCATGATGCGAAACTTGTAGCTGCAATGCTTGTTCATGGGATAACTCACATTCTGACATTTAACACCAAGGATTTTGCTCGTTACTCGGAAATAATAGCTGTTAATCCCACAAAGATAGCGTCTGAATGAATCTGAAAACTCTATCTTTTAGCATCACTCTGGTAATCTCTCTAAATTCTCCCTCGCAATATTCCCCCAATATTCATCTTTATATTCAATATATATCTCTAAGGCTGTTTGTAAATTTGTTCTAGCTTCTGTATAATCTTCCTGCGTCTCTGCAAGTATGCCTAAACAGTGGTAGGTTTTAGCTTGAGAATAGCGATCGCCAAATTCGATTTTGATAGCTAAAGCTTGTTGATAAAAGTCCCGTGCTTGGACATATTCTCGCATTTCTTGGGCTACTATTCCTAACTTTTGGTAGGTTTTAGCTTGGTTATCATGATCATCTAACTCTTGAGCAATTTCTAAACACTGTTGATAATAGTTCCTAGCTTCTAAAAATTGCCGTAAATTCAAATAAGCATTACCTAAATTAAACAAAGCATAACTTTCACCATTACGGTTCTTTAATTTCCGCGCAATATCTAAAACTTGCTGATAATAATTAATCGCTGTTTTAAACTTCCTTTCTTCAGCAAAAGCATCACCAATTTCATTTAAAACCTGAAGTTGAAAATTAACATCTGCTAATTTTTTCGCAATTTGTAAAGCTTTTGCTAAATATTCCCTCGCTGTTTTCGGTTTATGCTGACTAATATAAGCTGTTCCCAATTCTAATAAAATATTGCTATACCTGCGTAAATTACCATCATTCGTTTGCTCACAGGTAGGCTTATATTCCATCAATAAACTTTGTAAAATCTCAATTCTTTCTTGCTTTTCCTGTGGTTCTACTCTATCAATTTTTATATGAGATTCTAAAGTTTGAGCAATTGCATTTTCTCTAGTTTTTTCTAAAGTTTTAAATCTAAATACACCAGAACGCCAAGCCCAAAAATCAGGGGCAAATTTAGCTAAACGGTTAATAGCGTAATCTGGTAAAATAAATAATATAGGATAAGGAACGGTTTTTTTATAAGCGTCTCTGACAAAATTCAAATCTTGTAAAAAGGGTGGATATTCACCAAACACACCAATAGATTTTTCTAAACCTTGAATAATTAATATTAACTTTTTATTTGCTTCTTTCTCAATTTTTGCTAATTCCTGAATAATAGCATCACGTAAAAAGCGCAAATTAGGATCAGCAAATTTGAGAATTACAAATTGAATTTCCTCACATGGGGAATTTGTTTTTAATGCCTCAATTAATAACTCTCCATGAGGAGGGAAATTAATCTCAATAAATCCCAAAATAAACTTTTCCGAAAAATCTATAAATGTCAATAATTCCGCCAAAATATCTTGATTTAGAGCGATAAATTGCCCCAATTCGGCGTTAAAATCATGTTGTAATTTCTGCCAGTGCTTTTCGGAATAATTCATTTTGCATCACCACTGGGTTAGGATAATTCCATCGGTTATCGCCATTGTATTCTAAAACAGAAGTATTAAACAGCATTAACTGTCCATTATCATCTTTACTGACATCTTTATTCAGATAAACTTGCGCTAACACTGGATAATGTTCTTCAGGAATAAACCTTTCAAAACTAAATTGTTGTTGTTTGATAGCATAAGTTACATCTTCTGCTAAAATTTTAGGATGCTTCTTCGTGCTTGCTGTGAGACAAGCTGACCTCATCATTTGCATTAGTTGACGCACATGACCACCACTGGCTTGAGCTAATTCTAGCAATTCCTGACGGGAATGAAACACAGCATCAACATCTACTCGTTTTTCAATTAAACTTGCTATGGCATCTAATCCAATTTGATTATAGTTTAAATCACGCCTATTTCGCTCAAATTGGTATATATTCACCATTGACACAGTGTGAGGATTACCATTAAACAATGCTAGGGGATTTTTCGGCGAACACAAAACAGAAATAGGAACTGTATAAATAATTGTACAATGCAGTTCTTGTAGTTGGGTTGCGTAATCAAAAAACAAATGGTTTGCAACTTGAGGAGGAGTGCGATCTAAGTTATCAAAAATAATTAATAATCCCTTATAGTTTGGATATTGTTTTATCAATTTATTAGAAGCGTCATCTAACAATAGGTTGATATCTGCCTTGAGTCGAGAAATATCTTTTTCTAAAGTTTGGCGAATTGTCGTTTTTTGTTTATCAGAACCTTTGATTTGTGCCAATAACTTCACCATTAATTTTGCAATAAATGGCGCACCACCTTCTAAACTGGCTTCTGCTTCTACACTAACGGATTTTTCTACACTTTCTTCATTTTCTTCGGTAATTTCCTTAAACCAATTCTCAAAACTATTTAATAATTTTTGATCAAACTTTAACCCTAATTTTCGCAAAGTAAATTCAACTTGTTTGATGACAATTAAATATAAATCTGTATAGTTAGCATCATTAATATCTGTTTCTTGATTTACTTCTAAATAAATTACATGATAGTTTTGTTCCCATTGACTTTGAATCTTTTTTAATTCTGTACTTTTGCCTGAACCTCGATGTCCAGTAAATAAAATAGTGGTATAATCTCCAGATTCTTGAAAGTCTAAAGTTGTGCTTACACCCTCAACGGCTGAAGATTTACGTACTGCTGATAAATCAACATAGTATTTTGAAATTTCCGCAGGTTCTAGTGGTTCTAAAGTGCAAGCATTATAAGCAGATTTTAGAGTATTGGCACGTGGAAAGTTAGATTGATTCATAGATAAAGTAATATATTTAGGAATCTCAAGGAGTCAAATTGAATTTTAGTTGATTCCTTGCCATTTTCGTGATCCTGATTGAGAAAAAGAAAGTTACACCACTTAAAGTAATAACCACCTAACGATAATTATAGCGGGCAGGATGCCCGCACCACAAGATTGTACAATTTAGCTGGGTGACAGCTTATTTACTTTGATTTGGCTTCTAGATTTTCCAAACGGCTTTTCAATTCCTGATTTTGCTGTTTGATTTGATCTAGTTCCTCGCGTAATTGCTTCAGGGTTTTGTCTGTGCCAATATTCTTTTGCACTTTGACTATTTCTTCTTCAGCGTAGCGACGGACGCGCCCATCTGCGGTTTGATTCGCTAAAGATTGCAAAATACCAATGGCTTTTGGGGTTTCCATTTGTCCCAAGGCTGTTAAAACTGCTACCTGAGTTAAAAAGAATGTTTCCCTGGCAATTTCCGATAATCGATCTAAAATCCTTTCTATATTAGCAGGAGTTTGGCCAGTGGAAATTTTCCCGACAGCGCGAATTGCGGAGAGCCGTAAGGGTTGTGGTACACCTATTTTTGTGTATTCCAGGATTAAATTTAAAGCTGCTTCCGAGGCTTTAAATTCAGCTAAACCAGCTATAGCTCCACTACGAACTACTTCATTCCAACCCGCTCTTTCCTCTAATACAGACTTTAGCAGTTTAATTACTTTATCTTCATGGGGTTTATCTTCTAAATGCGCCGCTGCTATAGCCCCAACAGTTCTACAAGCGGCAGCTTCTACATAATAGCTGTCATCCCCATTCTGGACAAAACCCTTTACAGCCTTATAGCTATTATGAGTTTTTATTTGTGATAAAGCACTAATCACGGCTCGACGCACAAAAGGACTAGGATCATTTAAGCCAACTACTAAACCATCCAAGGCTTGATCTAATTGAATTTCTGCTAATTGTTTAGCAGCTTCAACACGCACACCCCAGAATGGATCATTTTTCAAAGCAGAGGAGAGGGCTTGAGTTGCTTCTAATCCGCCTTTTTTCGCTAAAGCTTCTGCTGCATAAATACGAGAAATGGGGTGGGGATCAAATTCTAACTGAGCTTTCAATTCAGAAATCGGGTATTCTAAAGTAACGGTTTTTAAGTAATTATTCCCCACATCAAAACTAATAAAATCGGGTTTTTCTGTTAAAGGAAAGTAAAAACTTTGTTCTTTGTCATGTACCCGCACGGTAAAAGTTGTTAGCTGTGGATTTTCCTTATATCCAAAACCAATAGGAATTTTGAGATTAAATAAATCCTTACTTTCGGCTTTAGCTTGAGTTTGGGTGACAGTCACCTTAGCCAAATTTGCATCACTATCCCAAGAATAAGCTAGTTTAAAGTCAGGATGACCACCGCGAAAGACATATTGATCAAAAAGGAAAGCCAAATTCCTTCCAGTGGCTTTTTCAATGGCTCTTAATAAATCTATAGTTTCCACAGTGCGGTGAGCATTGTCCTGGACAAAAGTTTGGATAGCTGGCCAAAATAACTCATCTCCCAATTCTGCCCGAATCATGTGATAAACACAAGATCCTTTTTCATAAATATGGCGGTCATAAAGTTCGATCGCTTCTCGGTAAACATGAGTTACCATTGGCCTACGGTAGCGACTGCTATCCTCATTAAGATAACTTCGCGCTTCCGATAAGCGGTAATATGCGGCTTCTTGAGAACCATATTCCTGTTCTGTCCACATTACCTCAGAATAAGAAGCCATACCTTCCTTAATCCAAGCGTGGGACCAATGTTTAATGACTACCAAATCTCCAAACCATTGGTGTGCGAGTTCGTGGACGACCAAAGTTTCAGTATTACGGTTGTCTAATATAGCTCTTTCGTCTAGTAAGCATCTGTCAGTTAATAGAGTGGTGGAAGTATTTTCCATTCCTCCAAAAATAAAGTCATCTACACAAACTTGAGCATATTTAGGGAAAGGGTAAGGATAACCATACTTTTCGCTTAAAAACTCGATCATTTGGGGAGTTTTACCCATACTGCGTCGAGCGTCTGCGACTCGTCCTTTCTCGACGTAATAGGTAACGGGTTTATTATGCCACTCATCCCGAATTTCCGCAAAGTCACCAACGGCCAAAGTCATTAAGTAAGTAGGATGAACTTGTTGTTGTGACCAATGGTAGCTGTTGTGTTTTCCTTCTTCTACTGTGTCAATGAGTTCCCCGTTGGAGATAGCAACTAGGGGTTTAGGAACACAAACGCGAATTTCCGAAGTTGATAACTGTCCTGGGTAGTCGAAACAAGGAAACCAGTAGCGAGAGTCTTCGTCTTCTCCTTGAGTCCAGACTTGGGTGGGTTTGTCGGGGTAGTGTTTGTCTGGTTGAATAAAGTAAATTCCCCGCTGGGGTTTTTCAGCACAGTAATTAATCGCAATTATCAGACGAATACCGATTTTGGTGGGTTGTGATAGGTAAATACAAAGTTTTTCCCCATCATATTCAAATTTTTGCTCAACTTCATCTACTTGTACGGATTTAATCTGGAGATTGACAGCATCCAAAGTTAACCTATCAATACCATTACGAACCGGTAATAAGCGAATACTACAAGTTCCGTAGCATCTTTGGTTGGGGATATCCAAACTCAGATCCAAAAAAATATGTTCTACCTGTCCGGGTCGGTCAGGGTTATAGTGTGGTTTTGCTCCTGGTAACTCAAACCGTTTATATCCGGTTTTTTCGGTATCAAAATGAAACTGCGACATTGATTATTACTAGCCTTATAGTCCTGAACCGTCTAGAGGAATGTGAATTGTTTCTAAAGCAATAAGATATCATTTGCGGATTCAATTCTAACCATAGAGGAGTATTATTTAAAGCTAATTCCAATTTATTGGTGAGCATAAACTCCAGATTTTATCGGTAAATACGGTGAAATTAACGGAAATTAGTCGTAAAAAATGGTTAAAGCTGGAAAACCGATGAGTTAAAGTTTCTCTACCACTTGATTGTAAACTGTGTTTATGATCGGGGTGGGTTTAACTCTTTTATACTCAAAATACCATATCTGCTGGCATTAAGTAAAGTGAGGAAAATCCCAAAATCTACTTGTTTTCCATCTGTTGTGGATGATTAGTATTTCATATCATCTGTCACAAATTTCAATAAAATTAGGATAGTTCACTAATGTCTGACAAGAAATCATCGTTTTTAATTCCCGTAATTGGTACTGCTGTAATCTTAGCGGGTGGTATATCAGCTTACATATACTTAAATTTTAGTAAAGATAGCACTAACCCTTTAAGTAGTGCCAAATTAGTACCAAAAACCGCATTAATGGCAACTTATATTAACACTAATCCTGAATCATGGCATAAGTTGCACCAATTTGGTAACAGTGAAGCGCGGAAGTTAGTAACAAAAGGGTTACAGGATTTTAACCAACAAATATGGAATGATAGTAATATCTCCTATGAAGCAGATATTAAACCTTGGGTTGGTGGTGTGATGATTGCGATACTACCACCAGATAAAAAAAAGACACCACCCTCCCAAAAAACAACAAACTACTTAGGCTCACCCTCGGCACCAAATATGTTATTAGTAGTAGGTATTAAGGACAAAATAGCCGCGCTGAAATTTGCTAATAAGTTAAAAGATCAAAAAAATATCACCCGCCAGGAATCAGACTATAAAGGTGAAAAAATTATCGAAATCAAAGGTCAAGGTCAACCACAATATACAACCATTTTAAATAACAACTATTTGCTGTTAACAGGAAATAAACAAACTGTAGAAAAAGCCATTGATACTTATAAAGGTGAGGCTTCCTTTGCAACTAAAGAAGGTGCAGAAAATATTCTCAGTCAAGGTGTAGATTTAAAAAATAGTCTGGCTCAAATTTATGTTCCCGATTATTATAACATGATCCAAAAATTAAATTCCCAGTCCCAACAATTACCGCCTCAAGCTCTCTTCCAAATTAAGAAAGTGAAATCATTGGTAGCGGGCGTGGGAGTAGATGATGCGGGAGTGAGATTAAAAGCAAGTATGAATTTAGATCCGCAATTGAATAAATTTGAATATCAAACTACTTCGGCAAAAATTGTGGGACAATTTCCTAGTGAAACCTTGGCTTTAGTTAGTGGACAGGGTATTAGTAAAAGTTGGCAAACTTTTGTGCAACAATCTCAAGATTATCCCGAATTAAATCAAGTAATTCAGCAAACTCGGACACAACTAAAAACAACACAAATTGATTTAGATCAAGATATTTTTGGGTGGATGAATGGAGAATTTGGCTTAGGTGCTGTAAAATCTGATCAAGGTTTATTAGCTAATGTCGGTTTTGGAGGTGCATTAGTTTTAGATACAAGCGATCGCAAAACTGCTGAAGCTACCTTCACTAAACTTGATAATCTTGCTAAACAACAATCTCTGAATATTGCCCAAAAAAATATCGGTGGTAAAAACATTACAGAATGGCAAATTCCCCAACAAGGCGCTCTTGTTGCCCATGGTTGGCTAGATAATGATACCGTATTTATAGCTCTTGGCGGACCGATTGCAGAGACCCTAATAAATCGTCAAGGTACAACACTTGATCAGAGTGATACCTTTAAAAAGGTTACAGGTTCTTTGCAAAAACCCAATGGTGGTTATTTCTATTTAGATATGGACAAAACCACGGACATAATTAAACGTTTAGCCCCCCAAAGTCAACCCCTGACTCCAGATACTCTTGCGATTTTAAGTTCTATGCGTGGTGTTGGTGTGACTGTAAATAGTCCTAGTAAATCAAAAACTGAAATGGAAATGTTATTTTCTCTCAAACCCAGTCAGGGGAAATAAAAATATTCATTCATTTTCTGTGATTTGGATATGTGATCATGAATTACAGGACTTATACAAAACAGTCGGGTAATTCATGAATTACCCCCACCAACAAATAGAGAATAGGAAACAGAGTCGAAAATCTTTTAGTGTATATTGACAATTTTATTCCTGAAACAAGATGACTAAAGCAACCGCAGCAGATTCAAATACTCAAATTGCAGAAATATCTCCCCAAATTCATTATTTAGTGGCAATGTCTCGACCAGAAACCCATCTGTTTGAGGTGACATTACACATTGTTAATTATCCTTCAGAAATTCTTGATTTAAAAATGCCAGTGTGGACACCTGGATCATATTTAGTGCGGGAATATGCCAGAAATTTACAAGATTTTACCGCTTTTGCTGATACTGAACATTTACCTTGGCGAAAAGTTAGTAAAAATCATTGGCAAGTAGAAAAAGGTGATATTTCCAATGTAACTATATCTTATCGTATTTTTGCTAATGAACTATCAGTAAGAACAAATCATTTAGATGCCACTCACGGTTATTTTAATGGTGCAGCATTGTTTTTTAGAATCCCTAATTGGGAGAATTTACCCTTAAAAATAACTGTGATTCCTCCTCACCCCCAATGGCAAATAACCACTGCTTTACCAACTGTTTCCGAAACAAAAAATACGTTCTTAGCCGCAGATTTTGATACTTTAGTTGATAGTCCTTTTGAAATTGGTTGTCATCAATTATATAAGTTTGAGGTTTTGGATAAACCCCATGAGTTAGCAATTTGGGGAAAAGGTAATTTTCAACCACAAAAAATGATTAATGATTTCCAAAAAATCATGGAAGTAGAAGCACAAATGTTTGGTGGTTTACCTTATGATAGATATGTGTTTTTACTGCATTTATTTCAGCAAGCTTTTGGTGGTTTAGAACATAAAAATTCTTGTTCTTTAATTTATGAAAGATTTGGATTTCAGACTCCAGATAAATATGAGCCGTTTTTACAATTAGTTGCCCATGAATTTTTTCATTTATGGAATGTGAAAAGAATTCGTCCCCAAGGTTTAGAAATAATCGCCTATGATCAGGAAAACTATACACCATCTTTATGGTTTTGCGAGGGAACAACCAGTTATTATGATTTAATTATTCCTTTACGGGCAGGTATTTATAATACCCAGGCATATTTGAATTATTTGAGTAAGGAAATTACCAGATATTTGATGACTCCCGGACGCAAAGTACAACCTTTATCTGAGTCAAGTTTTGACGCTTGGATTAAACTTTATCGTCCAGATGCTAATAGTGGTAATTCCCAAATCTCCTATTATTTAAAAGGGGAAATGGTATCACTTTTGTTAGATTTAGTAATTCGCGTTCATCATGAAAATAAACGTTCTTTAGATGATGTCATGCGGCAAATGTGGCAGCAATTTGGCAAGGCAGAAATTGGTTATACTCCTGAACAATTAGAGGAGGTAATTGCATCTGTAGCGGGTAGGGATTTAGGAGATTTCTTTAAACGTTATCTCCATGGACTTGAAGATTTACCATTTAATCGCCATTTGCAACATTTTGGTTTACAATTAGTAGAAGAAAAGAACGAAGAACCCTATTTAGGTGTGAGGATAAATAACGAAAATGGTCGAGAAATAATTAAATTTGTAGAAGCAGATTCACCAGCACAAAAAGCAGGAATTGACGCAGGAGATGAATTATTAGCTATTGATGGAATTAAGGTAGGAAATCAGTTAAATGCAAGATTGAAGGATTATCAAGCAAATGATTTGATTCAAGTTACTGTTTTCCATCAAGATGAATTGCGGACTTATTCTATCACCCTAGCAGCACCAATTCCTGGTAAATATCAACTGAAATCTGTGGAAAATCCCTCTTCTAGGGAAATGGAGAACTTTGTCGGTTGGTTAGGTGTACCGCTGTCAACTATTCAGTAATAAGGGAACAGGGAACAGGGAACAGGGAACAGGGAACAGGGAAGAGGTGACAGGGAAGAGGTGACAGGGAAGAGGGAACACTCCGAAGAAAGACAGAATTGATACCTACTGAGTCTTGTATGGCTACGCCACGCAAGTTACAGGGGTTTCCGCTCTTAGTGAGGTACATCTTAAGCCCCCTCCTCGCTTGCGGGGTGGGGGTTGGGGGTGGGGTTCTTGTACCTCATAACATCGGGAAGTGCTGTATCAAAAATCAAATAGGAGTCCTGTATCATAGATAAAAATGTCTGAATCAGGATATGCAGGATTTCAGGATGATCTGGATGAAAAAATATAGATAATTAAATCAAATCCGGGACATTCTCAAATCTTGTCAATCCCAATTCAGATCAATTAATTGTTGAGAAAAAAGAATTTTTGGATTACTAATTCCAACTCTTTAAAACACCTGGTTCTTGCTGAATTGGTACAACATCTAAAATGTCAGTTTGAGAACAATATTTCATGTCTTCTAAACATTGTAAACGCAATAATCGTTGACCATGACTAGCTAGATTTAGTAGTCCTAATAAATTATTTTCCCATTGGGAATAAAGAGAAATTGCACTAATCAATTCATCATTACCACTGATTTCCTCCAGAGAAGAATTAGTTTTTTGGCAAATACTATGAGCGATCGCACCAGCACATACTGTATCCTCTAAAGAGTAGCTACCCTCCCAACCAGAACCAACAATCCACACTGTTTCCGGTTGCTTCTCTAAAAGAAACTTCACTACCGCTGCCCGATTAATCAAAGCTGCTGCAAGAACAATAGGAGCTTTTTCTATCCTTTGTAAAGCCCTTGTACCATTGGTGGTACTAATAAATAACCGTCGTCTTGCCACTAAATCTGCTGTACAATCCAAGGGTGAGTTACCTAAGTCAAAACCAGCCACTTTAGCACCACCCCGTTCTCCAGCCCTTAATCGTTTTTCTGGAGGCCATGCTTCACTAACCGTCATAAGTTGATTTAAGTCGCTGAAAACCTGCACAGCCTCACCTCCAGCGGCTAAAACTGTGGCCATTGTACTAGTTGCCCGCAGCACATCAACAGCGATCGCGCATTCTGGTACTGTATCAATGGGGGTCAATTCGGGGGTGTGATATACAAATATCTTCACGTGCTGGCTATACCTACTTTATAATACTGTTATCATATTCTACCCACTTGCTGCCACTAATTGCTAATACTAAATTCTAACTCTTGAGTAGTAAATAAATACTAATAAATCATGCAAAGCCTATTCAGTCAGCTTTTAAACTTGGTATTGCATCTTATAATCGAAAATATAGAAAAATGGCAACAATGAAATCAGAGAAATAAAAGGATGTTTTAACACTATGAGATATTCGGTTTCTGTTTCTGGCATTATTGAATTAGTTGCGAAAATCAAAAATTCCCCTTGTCAAATTCTTACTCTTTGCGCCTCTGAGCCTTTGCGTGAGGTTTCATCCTTTTATTCACCAAGGCTTTAGTATTCTAATAGTTTTTATCTGATCAAATCTACTGTAATTATTCAAAGCGGGCGATGGGACTCGAACCCACGACGTTCACCATGGGAAGATGACATTCTACCACTGAATTACACCCGCATAGAGTTTTTATGCTACCATAATTTATGAAAAGATAGATCATAACTTTGCATATTGTTACATATTCATCAATTCTCCAGTTTATCCATAAGCCACTCCCTTGAATTATGAAAAATATAATTAATTTTGCGGCTACTACTTCCATATCCTCTAAATTATTGTTAATTTAAAAGGATGTTAATTAATGCTCAACTTTTACTACAATTTCAACGCTGTCAGCGACGTTCTTTTTTAGACACTCACAATGATGATCATCCGCGAGATGTTCGCAATGAGTTGGTATTAAAGTTACAACAAGACAAACACCTAAATCATCAGCGGATAGTCACAAAATTAAGTTATTATGAGCCTGATTATCCTTCAGGAAATTGGCAAGCAGGAGCAACGGCTACTATAGAATTAATGCAGCGAGGTGTAAGTTATATTCATCATGGTGTATTGTTAACTACTTATAATGAAAAATATACTTTACTTAGTCGCCCAGATTTACTTGTCAAACAGCCGGGAAAGTCCCGGTTTGGAAACTGGAACTATGTACCAGTGAATATTGAATTGGGTAAACGTCCTAAACAGGAATATCAGGTAGTGATTGCTTTTCATGCCCAAGTTTTAGCTACGGTTCAGGGTATAATTTTGGAGAAAGCAGGGTTGATATTGCGAAATAAAGACAAAACACATTTGGTGGATTTAGATAAATGGATACCACAAATGTTGGATATTCTCAATGAATATACTCAAGTAATTGATGCAGCAAATCCACCGGAAGTTTTTATTTCTCGACAAAAATGTAATCTCTGTCATTGGTATAATCACTGTTATGGAATCGCTCAAGCTCAACAACACCTTTCTTTATTACCAGGTGTAACACCTATTCGCTACACACAACTGCAAAATCTGGATATTACCAGTTTAGAAGCACTTGCTCGTACCCAACCCAGCACTTTAGAAAACTTGACAGGATTTGATAGTAATATAGCTGGTAAGTTAGTTATTCAAGCCCAATCTGTGTTAACTAAACAACCTTTAACCCTTCCTGGTCTTTGTTCTCCAGAATATCTGACTTTTGTAGCCCCTATTGAACTTTATTTTGACATTGAAGCCCAGCCAGATTTAAATTTAAATTATCTTCTGGGTGTTTTGGTTGTGGATAGAATTGCCAATACTGAACAATTTTACTCTTTTTTGGCTGAAACACCAGATCAAGAACAATTAATTTGGCAGCAATTTTTAGCTTTAGTCAGTCAATACCCACAAGCACCTATTTATCATTTTTGTGCTTATGAAGTGGATACGGTTCAGCACCTTGGTAAACTTTATCGTACACCCTATAATGAACTCCGTTCTGTCCTGAATAGGCTTGTTGATATATATGAACAGTTAGTTAAAAGTGTAGCCTTACCCATAGATAGCTACGCGTTAAAAACTATCGCTCGCTGGCTAGGTTTTGAATGGCGTGAACAGGAAGCTAATGGAGCTAAATGTATTTATTGGTATGATCAGTGGTTAGAGACAGGCGATCGCACGTTATTATCCATTATTCAAGAGTACAATGAAGATGACTGTCGCGCTACCCGTACTGTCAAAGATTGGCTAGTTAGTTTTTTTTCTAAGTAAGTGTGTCAATTCGGTAATATTTTACCTCTATTATTTGATGTTATGATACGTCTCCCCAAGCCCCAGAAACTGTTCTTTGTGATCATTCTTATCGGTTCTTTCTTTAGTTATTTCTCCTACCCCTCTTTAATCATCAGTAGTGTAGAATTTATAGGAGAAGCTACTCTACCCACAGGCTTATCTTTCCAAAAAACTGAAATTGGTGGTTTATCGGGAATTACTTACGATGCTAAAAATAATTTATACTATGTTATTTCCGATGATCCAGGGAGAAAAGCACCTCCTCGTTTTTATACATTTAAAATTGACCTCAGCCAAAGTAAATTAACGGATAATGGCGTTACTCCCGTAAATGTAACTAACTTATTAGATACGAATAATCAACCATTATTACCAAACACCAGTGATACAGAAGGAATTGCATTAACCAGTAAAAATACCATATTTGTCTCATCTGAAGCTGATATATACAATCAAGTAAATCCCTTTATTGATGAATTTTCCTTGGCTTCTGGACAAAGAATTAGTAGCCTACCCATACCAGATAAATTTTTACCAGATAGACAAAAGAAAAAAGGTATCCGCAGTAACTTAGGCTTTGAGAGTCTCACCATGACACCTGATCAAAAATTTCTGTTTACAGCCAATGAAAACGCTTTAATTCAAGATGGTAAGGAAGCTAAAAGCGGTATTGGTACTTCTTGTCGGATTTTAGAATATAACCTCTTAACCAAGCAAGCAGAACGGGAATTTCTCTACCAGACGCAACCCGTCAAACCTTTCTTTAATCCTACTCGTAAGTTTGCTAGTGGTTTATCAGATTTATTAGCACTTGATAATCAAGGTCATTTTCTCAGTATAGAAAGAAGTTTTACAGGTTTCGGATTTACAATTTTTTTATTTCAGATTTCCTTAAACAACGCTACGGATATTCGTAATTTCGACAGTATTACAAAAGTTGACACCTCAGAAATTAAACCAGTCGAGAAAAAACTATTATTAGATCTACGGAGTTTAGATGTATCATTAGATAATATTGAAGGGTTAACCTTGGGACCAAAATTAGCCAAGGGAGAACAATCACTAATTCTGATCAGCGATAATAACTTCAGAAGGTTACAGCAGACTCAAATTCTAGCATTTAAACTCAAGTCTGAACGACCACTGACGAGACTATTACGACGGTTGAGAATACTTAATCCATAACAGAGAACAATGTTAGAATAGAGGGTAATCATCGTTTATATTGACAAATCATGCGGATCTTATTCAATCAAAAATTCAAAATTACAGCATTTATTACCAGTTTATTGGTAGTTGGTTTTATGAATAAACAGCCAATTCAAAAACAACAGACTACAGAAAATTTATCATTGTCCCCAATAGTAGATTATCCAATTGTAGGATTATCTAATAATTTATTGACTCAAAAACCATCTTATAGATCTATATTGTATTCAGTGATCAATGAATGGAAACAATATCAATATAGTATCAATTCTCATCAGGTATTAACAACGGGAAAACTACCAAATAATCAAATAAATTTTAATCAAACTGATTTATTATCCGTACTCACAAATACCAGGGAATATTTTGAGAAATATAGTTCAGAAGATCCAGATATTCAAAGAACGGGAATATTGATAACTCAAGGAGTTACAGTTAAAGATATTGTGAAAACATTAGATTTTATGATTACAGTTTTAGCAGAAGATATTGCTAACAAAAGAACAACCAGGTTACAAGATCCAAACTTTATTAACGCTAATTTTCGCGTGATTAAATGGTCAGCGCATAACCCAGAAAAGCCTGAACAGAAACAATTAAGAATTACAAAATATGCGGCTTTTATTCATCCTGGTTCTCGACAAAAAACCTCTAAATATAATACACCAGTTTATGCTTTGAAACAAGAATTAAGCCAGGATAAATTTTACACCAAATATACAAAACAAGACGTTTTATCAGGTATTTATGAACCGGGAGGTAAAGAATTTGGTAAAGTTAAACCTATTGCTTATTTAACCAGAAACGGGTTAGAAGCAGCACTAATGCAGGGAACAGTATTAGTTAATTTTACTGATGGAAGTAAAGAATTTTTAAATGTGGATAAGAATAATGGAATGTCTTATATTCGGGGAGTAAAAGCAACTTCACAAAAGCGGTACTGGTATTTTAAAGAAGTTGATGCAATTAAAGGCTATGGATATAAAATAGATACCAAAATATCCATTAAACCAGGAGTAACATTTGCTGGAGATGTTTTGAATATTGGTTTAGGGAGAATAATTGTAATTGAAGATAATCAGAGTGGGAAAAAACAGTTAAAAATGGGCGTAATTGCAGATACAGGTGGAGCATTTTTACCCAACCTTTATCAACTTGATTTTTTAGCGGGAACTTTTGCGAGTGAAAAAGATTTTCAGCAGTACATTCATAAATTACCAGAATATACAAATGCTTATATTTTAGTAAAGAAGTGAAAAAGTGATATACGGGGATTTGGATCTTTAATGAAGCTAAACATTCAGAGTTTTCGTGATCAGACTAAAAACATAGTTAAATAAAGAAAGAAGGGGTAAAGGAAAAAGTATATTCTGTCCCCAGCCTCAGTTTCTAGATAGAAAATTAACCCTTAATTTTGAGTTTTTGGGATAGAAAACAAGGAACTACCAACAAGTGAATTTTAAAATGCTGGCTCTTTTCAGAAATTTCCGAGATGAATTTGTTTCAGGTGTATCAAAAGCGATCGCTAATTGGTGGTCAGAATTCACCCTTCAGACTAAACTTCTGGCCGTCGCTACCTTGACGGTTTCCCTGGTCATGAGTGGTTTGACATTCTGGGCTGTGAATACAATTCAACAAGATGCTCGTTTTAATGATACCCGCTTTGGCCGTGATTTAGGGTTATTATTAGCAGCTAATGTCGCTCCCCTAATTGCTGATCATAACTTGACTGAGGTAGCCCAATTTTCCCAACGCTTTTATAGCACCACCACCAGCGTCCGTTATTTGCTTTACGCTGACAAAACTGGGGAAATCTTCTTTGGTATTCCTTTTTGGGAGCCAGAGGTAGAAGATTCCCTGAGTATTAAGCGCCGGATACAATTACCAGAAGATTATCCTGGTGATGAATATCAGCCTCTGGTCAGACAACATAATACTCCTGACGGGATAGTTACAGATGTATTTGTTCCCTTGATAGTCAATAAAAAATACTTAGGTGTATTAGCAGTGGGTATTAATCCCAACCAAACCGCCGTCATATCCACTAATTTCACCCGTGATGTTACCCTGGCGGTTTTTATCACGATTTGGGTAATGGTAATTTTAGCGGGGGTAATTAATGCTTTAACCATTACTAAACCTATCAAGGAATTACTCGTAGGTGTGAAACAAATTGCTGCTGGTAATTTTAAACAACGCATAAATATACCATTAGGAGGTGAATTAGGGGAACTAATTCTTAGTTTTAATGAAATGGCCGAACGTTTAGAACGCTATGAAGAACAAAATATTGAAGAATTAACCGCAGAAAAAGCTAAGTTAGAAACCTTAGTTTCTACTATTGCTGATGGTGCAGTATTAATTGATAATAATATGCAGGTGATATTAGTTAATCCCACGGCCAGACGCATTTTTAATTGGGAAAATATGGATGTTGTTGGTAATAATATTTTAGGCCATTTACCCCAAAGTGTACAAATGGAAATATCCCGTACTTTATATGAAATGGCCGCTGGTGAATGTGAAAGTGCTGAATTTCGTATCCCGCTGAACCAACCAACTCAACGCACGGTTCGCATTCTTTTAACAACTGTTTTAAACCTACAACGAGAAAGTATTAAAGGTATCGCTATTACGGTCCAGGATATTACTCGTGAAGTAGAATTAAATGAAGCCAAAAGCCAATTTATCAGCAATATTTCCCACGAATTACGAACACCATTATTTAATATCAAAACCTATATTGAAACCTTACATGATTATGGTGAAGATTTGGGAATTGAAGAACGACAGGAATTTTTACAAACAGTTAATAATGAAACTGACAGACTTACCCGTTTGGTTAATGACGTTTTGGATTTATCAAAACTTGAATCTGGAAAAACTTATAATTTTGATAAAGTAGATTTGCCACAAGCACTAGAACAAACATTACGTACCTATCAACTTAATGCTAAAGATAAAGGTGTGGAATTATTTCAAGAATTAACTCCTAATTTACCTTTAGTTCTCGGAAATTACGATTTATTATTGCAAGTTTTTGGTAATTTAATTGGTAATGCTCTCAAATTTACTCCCGCAGGTGGTAAGGTAGTTATCAGAGCTTATCAACTAGATGATAATTCTAATTCTCATCATCAACCTGGTAAAGTGAGAATTGAAATCAGTGATACAGGAATTGGGATAGCACCAGAAGATCAACAAGGGATTTTTGACCGCTTCTTTCGGGTGGAAAATAGGGTTCATACCCTGGAAGGAACAGGTTTAGGTTTATCAATTGTCAGAAATATTATTGACAGACATCACAGTCAGGTTAATTTAGTCAGTGAGGTTGGTATTGGTACTACTTTTTGGTTTGATTTAGAATTATTTGAGGAAGAAGTTTTATCAACTTTAGAAATCACTCCAGAAAACTTAGAAGTAAATACAGTTTGATATTTAACCTTACTGATACTCACAGTCATCAAAATTTCCAGCGACCTGGGTATCTATGTTTTTTTTCACTTCTAGGTTTATACTGGAATAATAACAATATAATTGGAGTTCATAATCTCATGGTTAAAAAAAATATCTCTAACTTAACACAGGAAGAAAGCAAGAAATTTATACCCCTTCAAGGTGAACCAATAATTGAAATTATTGCTGAACCAGTATTAGAACCACAAATACAAACCCCTGAAACTCCCATTACCACAATTAAAACTCAGTCTGACTTAGAAGCAATTATCAAAGAATTACAAAAAACCGTGGATACATTAAAACAAAAAGAATCTATTCTCCTTGAGAAAATTAACGCTTTACAAACAGTAATTTCTGAAAAGAAAGCATTGACAGAACGCTTAACAGAAGAACTTTATGAAACGAAACAAACAGCATTACAATTAGCAGATTCTAATTCTCAGTTGTTAGAAGAAATCAAAGTTTTTAAACAACCTAGTCAACAAACTAGTCAAATTTCTAAATCCATTCAATACAAAAAATCCCATAGATCCATAGAAAGACTCCAAGAAAAACCAAATCAAGATAGTGAAGATTTTTCCAAAAATACCTGGTTATATGATTAAGATTAGGAGTCATATCCCAGAATTCTTGAGGAAATCTGGGATCTTGTTAATCAGATTGTTTCCGAAATTCTAACATAAGTTGGCTGACAATTTCTGGTTGTTCTAAATGGGGAATATGACCACAATTTTTAATCCAAATTAACTGACTTTGAGGAATGGCTTTAGCGAATTTATTAGCGTCCCCAGTTCCTAAAATTTTATCGCTATCACCCCACAAAATTAAAGTTGGTTGTGCAATTTTGGCCAGTTGTGGAAATTTAAAAGCACCATAACCGCCACTTTTCGTAAAAGCAATTAAAGCCTGAGTCCAATTCGGCATTTGTAGATGTAAAGCTCCACAACATAAAGTATCCGCAGAGATTAGACTGGGATTTTTATAAGCAGTTCTACAAATGCGATCGCGTACCCTGGGATTGCGTAAAAATTCCGTAGCCCAATAATCCAAAGGAGGAAATATATACTTACTTAATGGGGAATTAGCTTTCAAACCCGCACTATCAATTAATACCAGTTGTTTTACAGCTTCTGGATAAGTGAGGGTAAAATCTATAGCCGTCGCACCACCCATAGACGCACCCACCAAAATCACAGGCCGATTAATTAAAGTTTGCCAAAAACAGAAAAGATGAGTTTTAATTGATTCAGGACTATAAGTAATTTCCGGTAATCTATCCGTAAAGCCAAACCCTAATAAATCCACAGCCCAAACTTGATTATTTTCAGCTAGTAAAGGCAAAATTTGCCGATATTCCAGGACAGAACTATCAAAACCATGAATTAATAAAATCGGTGTACCACCCTGACCTTGATAGACATAAGTAGTATTAATAATTGCATTTATATACGGAACAGCGATCGCCTGACGTTGGATATTTTGGGCCAAAGCGATAGATGTAGTTTGTGTGAGTTGCCCAACTGCGGGGGGAAGAAAACTTGGAAACATAAAACCCAGTGTACATCAGCGTGTACCACCCCAAGACAACTATGAAAAAGAAAATTTCCACAAAAATAAAAATCGGTACACAATCCTCGTAAAATAAGAATCAATATCCCTAACGTAGGAGATTCAGCCCATGCCAATGGCAGTTGGCGTAATTGAAACATTAGGCTTTCCCTCGGTTTTAGCATCAGCAGATGCTATGGTCAAAGCAGCAGGTGTCACCATTGTGTACTATGGTATCGCCGAAGGTGGTCGCTTGATAGTTGCTGTCAGGGGACACGTTGCCGAAGTCCAAACAGCCGTGGCCGCAGGTATTACTGCGGGTGAAGAAATCTATGGTGGTCAGGTTATTACCCACTACATTATTCCCAACCCTCCGGAAAACGTAGAAACGGTCTTACCTATTCACTTCACATCGAAATCCGAACCTTTCCGTATTTTCTAAGTAAATGCGCTATCAAAAATTGAAGTTTTCCTTCATACAAGTAATTTGTAGCCATCTATAACTTTATATTCAAAACAGGAGATGAGAAATGTCATTACAGGCCGTTGGATCATTAGAAACTAAGGGTTTTCCCGCTGTCCTCGCAGCCGCAGACGCAATGGTAAAAGCAGGACGAGTTACCCTAGTTGGTTATATCAGAGTTGGTAGCGCCCGGTTTACAGTGAACATTCGTGGTGATGTTTCTGAAGTGAAAGCCGCTATGGCTGCCGGTGTAGATGCTGTAGAAAAAGTTTATGGTGGTACTTTGGAATCTTGGGTAATTATTCCCCGTCCCCATGAAAACGTAGAGGCTGTATTACCAATCGCTTATACAGCAGAAGTACAACAGTATAGAGACTCCGTAGAAAATCC
>JBJUHT010000053.1:0-12786 GCA_046070105.1 Dolichospermum sp. | reverse complement strand
ATAATTAATCAAGCAATTGCGCTAGTTTTCCCCACACTTTGGGAAGGTTTTGGTTTACCTGTTTTAGAAGCTATGGCCTGTGGTACTCCCGTTATTACCTCTAATATTTCCTCGCTTCCAGAAGTTGCGGGAGATGCTGCTATTTTAATTAATCCCTATTATATAGAAGAAATTACAGCCGCAATGAAAATGATCATTAATGATTCAGAAATTAGAAAACAACTTTCAGAAAAAGGTTTAAAACGAGTAAATCAATTTAGTTGGGAAAAAACAGGACTGGCCACAGTTGAGGTTTTGAAACAATATCTTTGAGTATATCTGAATATCTCAAAACATCTAATCCCTATAATTTGGAAATTCTCAAATTAATTTTTATGTATAAGTAATTATGTCTTTATTAATTAACATTTGGTTTTGATCAACAGCAAGAATACTAAAAATTCAATTTTCATAAAATGAATAATGAAAAATAACAAATTAAAAGTTATAATCTTGATAGAACTCATGAGAAAAATAGAGCAATGACAGAAAAAACTATCTCAGCAGACCTAGACTTAGAAACAGCAGAGCGAATTAGTGTATTATCAAAAATGGAAAATCGCTCAATATCCCAAATAGCCAGTGCTTCAATCAAGCTAGGAGCTATGTTACCTCATAATGCTTGGTCAGCACTCTTACAGTTAAATGGAGTTGCTTCTGAAGCACAGTGGCAAGAAATTAGTCAAGACATTACAAGGGTTTTATTGCATCATCAATACAAACTCGCTCAACAAAGAATTGCCCAAAATATAGATAAAAATTGGTTAAATTCTTTAGAAACTGAAGATGATTTACTTTGTGCTTCAGTTGAGTTAACTCGTGATGTCTAATCCTTTACGCTTATGTCTTGATCTCAATATTTGGTGTGCAGCATTATTAGCTGATATCAAAGAAAATCAAAATATGGCTACACCATGCAAGCCATCAGCTTGTCAAAGTATAGTTGATACAGTTCGTTATGGTCGCTGTTATATGGGAACAGTAGAACTTGTGATTTCTTGGGGAGTGAAAATGTGACGGTTTTTTCTGGCAGAAATAGCAAAACATAATTATATTAATTACAGTTCTCTTATTTAATGGACTGATTATGACCACATTAGCAGCAGCAAATCCCTATTTACAAGGGAATTTTGCACCCATAAACACGGAAATTACCACTGATACCTTAGAAGTAATTGGAGAATTACCCCCAGAATTATCGGGGATGTTTGTCCGTAATGGTCCCAACCCCCAACGAAATCCCATTGGTCAATATCACTGGTTTGATGGTGATGGAATGTTGCATGGTGTACAGTTTAATGACGGTAAAGCTACTTACAAAAATCGTTATGTGAGAACAAAGGGATGGAATATTGAACATGAAGCGGGTAAGGCTATATGGACTGGAATGTTAGAACCACCACAATTAGACAACCCATACGGCATCAGTAAAAATACTGCTAATACAGCCCTTGTATGGCATAATAAACAACTTTTAGCATTATGGGAAGGAGGTGCGCCCCATCATATTAGTATTCCTGATTTAGAGACTATTGGAGAATATACCTATAATGATCAACTAGTTTCTGCTTTTACTGCTCACCCCAAGGTAGATTCTGTGACAGGGGAAATGATGTTTTTTGGTTACGGTTTTAGACCACCTTATCTACAATATGGCATAGTTTCGTCCCAAGGTGAGCTATTATCAACAGTACCCATAGAAATACCAATGGCTGTAATGATGCACGATTTCGCCATTACGGAAAATTATACCATTTTCATGGATTTACCTCTCACATTTAGCATGGAACGAATGCAGCGGGGAGAACCAATGTTGATGTTTGAGAAACATCGCCCCAGTCGCTTTGGTATCATACCTCGTCATGGTGACAACAGCAATATTCGCTGGTTTGAATGTCCTTCTTGCTATGTCTTCCACACCCTCAATGCTTACGAAGTTGGAGACGAGGTGGTACTTATTGCTTGTCGCATGAATTCTACTAATGTCCTTATTTCTAATGATACATACAGTGATCCCTTAGAAGGTATCCCTTTTTTACACCGTTGGCGTTTTAATCTTTCCACAGGTACAGTCACAGAAGAACAATTAGATGATGTACCTGGAGAATTTCCCCGTGTTAATGAAAACCTGTTAGGGAGAAAAACTCAGTATGGCTACCTGGGAAAAATAGTGTCTGGTCAAAATCCTTTATTTGATGGTGTTATTAAATACGACTTTGAAAACGGTACATCCCAAACCCATGAATTTGGTAAAAATCGTTATGGCGGAGAATCAGTATTTGTACCATCTCCTAATGCTACTGCTGAAGATCAAGGATGGTTGGTAACATTTGTTTATGATGAAAATTCCCAAAGATCCGAACTCCTAGTTATTAATGCTGAAGATATGACCAGCGAACCCATAGCGCGGGTAATTATTCCTCAGCGTGTACCCTATGGATTTCATGGTACATGGATCTCTTACTAGCAGGATAGCAACAGGAAGCTTTTTAACTAAGCTGTACTGCATTTAGTTTGTATAACTATAGCGGGCAGGATGTGATTTGTACAATTATAGCGGGCAGGATGTGATTTGTACAATTATAGCGGGCAGGATGCCCGCACCACCAGATTTGGTTGCATAACAGCTTAACAACAAATCGCACATTCACTAAATATTCACTAAGGTAAGGGTACGGTTAAGTTAGTCTTACCTTTTTTTTTGAGATTGTAAAATTATCGGTTTGTGATCATTAGACGTATAACCAGGTAAAATTTCTACCCCAAGCTGAGTGAACCTCAATGTTAAAGAAAGCCGTAATTTACCACTCTGATTACGGATAGAACGATGTATAAGGTTATCGGTAAATAACACAAATTCTCCAGGTTTTAGGACTACAGGAATAGCTTTTTTTTCAATTTCATGAGGGATATCAAAAAAGTGATTACCACTAAAAGGATCTGTCATTTTTATCTGACACTTTTGAGAATAACTATCAGGTATATATTCAAAACCATTATGTTCATTAACTTCTGTCAAAGCTATATAAGCATGAATAGTTTTACCATTTCCTTGGAGTAATTTGGGATAAGAATCTTGGTGCCACAAAGGAATTAATTGTTGGGAAGGATAATTTACCCACAATTCTGAGCGCCATAATACCAAATTTTCTCCTAAATATTCAGTCAGCTTTTCTAATAAGCTTTCATTGTGACATAATTGCATGATTATGGGTGAATCTAAATGTCTTTCCATGTAAAAAGATTTTTTAAAACTTTGAAGTATGATCAGCAAAAAAGATCCAAACTCCAATTTTATTAATGATAATAATAGTTGAGTAAATAGTATTTTTTTGGGAAATTTGGGTAAGACTTTATTTAAAATATGTTTTGTAATTTCCTCCAGTTCTCTGTTATCTAAATTTAGAGAAATAGGTCCCCAAATACCATCATTTCCATGATAATTAATTGTTTGTAAATTCTGCTGTTGATTGCAACCAGTCCATAATAAACTACGTTGCCATAATTCCTGTAATATTGCTTGATTTTGCGCTATTTTCGGTAATAGAATTTCTTGGTTATGACGGTCTAAAAACTTGCCACTAATATGTTGATAATCTGGAGAAGTAGCACAAATTAGGGTACTATATGCTCCAGCTTCTGGGGAAATACCTAAACCTAAATATTTACTAAAATGATGCCAGATAGTAATATTTGATTGCACAAAACCTGGATGAATTGTGTTAACAGTAATTTGAGAATTATTTAATCTTTGAGAAAGTTCTTGGGTTAATAACAATAAACAGAGTTTAGAAATGGCATAGAGATTGAGAAAATTTAAGGGTGTTTTTTTGACTAATAAATCCCAGTTAATACTACTTGGAGATAATGCTAAATCTGAGGAAATCATTATAATGCGACCTGGGGCAGATTTTTGCATTTTTTCTAATAATAAATAAGTCAGTAAGAAGTGACCTAAATAATTAGTTCCCCAAATAAGTTCAAACCCTTCTTTTGTTGTACCTCTGTGGTTAAATATGCCTGCATTATTGACTAATATATGCAAAGGTAAATTTTTGCTATTGAATATACTAACACAGTTGCGAACTGAATCTAAGGAAGCTAGGTCAAGGGGTAAAAATTCCACATTTTGATTCCCCGTCCTTTGCTGAATGTATTCTATAGCTTTTGCTGCTTTATTTGCACAACGACAAGCAATAAATACATGATTACCTAATTTGGCTAAACCTACAGCCGTCATTAAACCTACACCAGAATTACCACCTGTAACTAGACAAACTTGCATTATTAAACCTCTTGTACACCTTGATTTAGTATCTACATTATATAATAAAAATTGAACTTTTATTTAGTTTTTAATACACAATTTTAAAAAGTTCAGCTATGAGCAAGGAACTTTAACTTTAGTTAGTTCCTTGCGATGATTATCTCACAGAAAATGCCTCGCTGAAACGTCGAGTAATAGGTTCAAGAATAAAGGTCAAAACCGATTTCTTCCGAGTGACAATTTCAGCGTTAGCAACCATTCCTGGATTAAATTCTACTTCTTTTCCGCGTACATTTAAAGAATGTTTACTTAACTTAATTCTTGTGGGAAAAACCAAACCTAATTCTTTATCAATTGTTGCATTAGGACTAATTTGTAATACTTCACCTTCAACTACACCAAATTCTTGAAAGGGAAAAGTAGCGATTTTAATTTTCGCTTTCATTCCCTGATTAATAAAACCAATATCACGGTTAAGAACTTTTACCTCTAAGAGCATTTCTTCCCCTTCTGGTAAAATTGATAATAGTTCTTCTCCAGATTGTACTGGACCTTTAGTAGCTTTAATTTTGTAAATTGTACCAGCAACTGGGGCTTTAATAGTTTCTCCATCTTTTTGTTTTTTAGCTTGTTCTAATTGACCAGCAACAGTGGTTAATTCTTCTTGTCGTTTGTTGATTTGGGTGAGAATTTCACTTTGGCGTTCTGAGGTTAAACGAATACTTTGATTACGTGCTGTTTGATAAGTTTGTTCCGCTTGATTAATTTCTTGAATTTGAGCAGCAATGTCTTTTTCTAAAGATGTAATTTTATCTTTAGCTTCTGTGAGATTATTTTCAATTCTTGTGATTTCATCTGCATTTCTAATCATCTCTGTTTTAGCACGATTTAATCTTTCCTGAGCCTCTAAATAATCAACTCTGGGTAAAGCGCCTGGTTGAAATAAAGTCCGCAGATTTTCTTCTCTTTGTTGAGCAATTTGTAAATTACTATCTAACATAGAGCGCAGATTTTTTGTATTTTCTAGGTTTTTTTGAACATTGCTAAAAGTGATTTTAGCATTGGCCAAATTTTCCTGTAAACGACTTAATCTCACTTGGGCTTGATTCATAATTGATTGTTGACGTTTGGCTTCGGCTACTGCTGCTGCTTGTTTGGCTTTATAGTCTAATAAACGGGAGTTTAAAAGTTCATCTTGGATGATTGTTCCCGCAGTTTTTTCCCCAGAACGTTCGGCTTGTAATCTCTGTAAATCGTCTTCAATTAATTTACTAGATTTAGCTAAACGGTTAACATCAGTTTGTTGAAAATTGGGATCTCGTTGAATTAAAATTTGATCTTTAGTAACGCGATCGCCTTCTTTCACTTTTACTGCTAAAATAGAACCATTACCCAAAGCTGTCACCGGTCTAACTTGGCTAGAAGCAATTAATTCTCCTGTGGCTGTGGCTACTTCATCAATTTCTGAAAAATGCGCCCAGAAAATTGTTCCCAATACGATAACACTAATTGTTCCCGCTAACAATCTTGTGTAAAGTGGTGGTAATTCCTGTACAGCTTTACCCAATTCATAAGACAATTTTTCTTCTGGTTTCGCAAATCTTTCTTTGGTCTGACGCGCTTGTACAGCATTTGCAACTAGGGAAAATTTCATATTCATAATTACTGCGGTTTGTTAGTTGTTTTGTTATTAAGTTATCCCATTTTATCTCAAGGCTATAAAACTATAACCCTATGCACTGACATCAGAAAATATTTTCCCCCTTTCTAGTAATTTATTGTATCTGAAATTAACAAAAGAACGACTATCAATTCTCAATAAATAACAACTAAATGACTAAATAACTAAATATTTAATATTAATTTATGTGAAGGTAAAATACTGTTATCTATGTCACCAGTTTTATCATATTTCTCAAATAAATCAGCGATTTTCAAAACATGAGAGTTTTTAGAAAAATTATCTGTATTTCTTTCTACAGTTAGAAGCAATTTTCTCTACAATGTATTTTAATCAGCTAGTAGCTTACTAGCCAAGGAAATAACCAATTAACTATATGATTTACCACAGCGACGCGATTGCATCTCGCCAAGAAGGCAAATTTTCAGGTGTGGGTGGGCTTGACTTATATTACCAAAGCTGGCATCCTGGGGGGGAAGTCAGGGGAATATTGGCCATTGTGCATGGGTTGGGAGGACACAGCGGACTTTACAAAACCATAGTTGAGTATTTGTTACCCAGAGAATATGCGGTTTATGCCTTAGATTTACGTGGTCATGGACGTTCATCCGGTCAAAGAGGTTACATTAATACTTGGACTGAATTTCGTGATGATTTGCAGGCTTTTCTCAAGTTAATTCAACAGCAACAACCAGGATACCCGATTTTCCTGTTGGGACATAGCTTGGGGGGAGTAATTGCATTAGATTATACTCTCCATTATGTCAAAGATCAATCTACATTAGCCGGTGTGATTGGTTTTTCACCTAGTATTGGTCAAGTAGGAGTACCACTGAGTCGCGTAGTTTTAGGTAAGTTATTTTCCCGCGTCTGGCCGCGTTTTTCCTTGCATATTGGCTTAGATTTTAGCGCAGGTTCACGAAATCAGAAAATTTTAGATTCCTATACTCAAGATAAATTACGTCATACTCTCGCTACTGCTAGGTTATCTACAGAGTTTTTCGCTACAGTAGATTGGATTCATACTCACGCAGAAAAATGGCAAGTACCGCTGTTAATTTTACACGGTGGCGCTGATAGAATCGCTTTACCAGCAGGAAGTCAAATGTTTTATGAAAAGGTGAATTATCCAGATAAGTTAAGAATTGAATACCCTGGTGCTTATCATAATTTACATGATGATATTAATTGTGTTGAGGTAATCACTGATTTAGTGGATTGGATGAATCAACACTAAACTGTCACAAACTCTCAATAAATCTCAACCACAATATCCCGGACTTCTCTAAGAGACTTCCAATTAAAAAAATACCCAAAAATTTCTTGTGGTGCGGGCATCTTGCCCGCTAATAATGCAAGGACGGGCAGGATGCCCATCCCACAAGATTGGATAGTGAGGTGCTGCTGCAAGCAGTTCATCTTTTTTGTGGACTTCTCTCACAAGTCCGGGTTTGTGAAATCTCGACCTTCAAACTAACCATGAACACGAAATAGATAAAAACCAGCAAGTACCAAAATAAAAATCATAGTTACTGAATAGACAATTACATCTTTTACCAGAAAAGAAATCCAATCTTTTCTCAATTCTTGTTTAAACTTGAGTTCTCGTAATTTCCGCTCCAGTTCTATATCTTCTTTTTCAGGTAATCTAATGTAAGGACTAATTTCTAAATCATCAATAATCTCCTCCGTCGGCTCTGGATTTTGCCAATTATCTAATGTAGAATTAGATCCAGTAACGATGATTGGCTGATGATCCTGATTTTGATTTTTTATCTCTTTTCTAATTACCTTTTTGACAATTTTTATAATTAGAGTTTCTAAGTTTTTAGCCGCCATATTGAGTGAAATTCAATTTATTTATACCATTTCCTACTCCACCAAAGTACAGATTTATCTGCGGTGAACTTTCTCACCTCTCTCCTTGTCGGAGAAAGGCTGATAAAACCCTTATTCCCTAGCAGAGAATGAGGTTTAAATTATAGTTCACCGATAATTTCCGGCTGATTTAATTCATCAGACATTTCAATAATTGCTCTCAGTACGGGCTTCATTATTGAATCTTCGTTATTTTCAAAATCCTCATAACGTCGGCGTTTAGCACGGTTTGCAACTCGCACCGTAATGCGGTAGCGATTTGAGGCTGCACTAATCAGTTCTTCAGCACGGTGCATGATTTGAGACTGAGTTGTCTCGAATTTAGAACGCTTAAGCATAATTGACGACTCTGGAGATTCTATCCTAGTTTACTCGGATTTTTGAATTTAGGATGATTTTTATTTTTTAACCAATATCCTGTGGAAATTTGCCTAATTACAATGATTAGGCTGATAATTTGCTGTATTTGTTGGATTTGCTGTTGCAGTATCTGATTTTTGAGGTTGAGGTTCTGAATATCTTCTTGAACTAGATAAATATTATCTACTGCTGTATGTAGCACTTCATAACTAGCGCGTTCATATTGATTAAATATATCTGTTATCAGTGTGAGCGTATCCTTTACTTGCCATAATTTTCGAGCTAGACAAAGAAGCAGGAGGGAAATAAGAATGTTGATCAGGACAACGATAGTTACCATTTTTTATGCTGTTTGCCACTGATTTACCATATTATATAGTCGTAACAGTATTGTAAATATTACTTTTCGTCACTGCCATGACCGTAAACACAAAAACTATCGTTATATTTGATATAGATGGAGTTATCCGTGATGTGAGTGGGTCCTATCGTCGGGCGCTATCAGATACAGTAGAATATTTTACCGAACAAGCTTATCGTCCCACAGCAATAGACATTGACCACCTCAAGTCAGAGGGAATCTGGAATAATGATTGGGAAGCCTCCCAGGAGTTAATTTACCGTCATTTTGTCAGTCAAGGACAGCAGCGGGAACAACTATCATTAGATTATCAAGAGATTGTTACCTATTTTCAAAGCCGTTATCGGGGTACAGATCCTGAAAATTGGAATGGTTATATTTGTCACGAGTCTTTATTAGTACAGCCTAGTTATTTTCAAGAATTAACGCAAACCGGTATTGCTTGGGGTTTTTTCAGTGGTGCGACTCGTTTGAGTGCTAAATATGTCTTAGAAAAACGGTTGGGTTTAAAAGCTCCTGTACTAATTGCAATGGAAGACGCACCCGGTAAACCAGATCCTACGGGACTTTTTGCTAGTATTAACCTGTTAACAAATGATAACGATCAAAAATCAACAGTTGTGTATGTGGGGGACACAGTAGCAGATATGTACACCGTAGCCAAAGCCAAAGCTATAGATAATTCACGGACTTGGTTGAGTGTGGGAGTGTTACCTCCTCACGTTCAGGAAACAGCAGCGGGACGTGAGAATTATGCAGAAATGCTGATGAAAGCCGGGGCAAATATCGTATTTAATAATGTACAAGAACTCACAATTAAGACAATTTCCAAATTATAGCTGTAGCCAGGTTACTTAGGATGCTGCTTTCACCACTTTTGCTGGGCTATCAAGTCTGGTCATTATGGTTTATGTCCTCATCTTAATGGTTACAGCTATAGTAGCCCATGTGATTGAATAGGAGTATAATCTCAAAAGATATACTGAGTCGGACGCACCCTACAACAGATTTTTGGTGTGACACTTGCGTAAGTCCTAAAACTAGCGAATCAAATTAATCTGACAAATATTAAGAGGAACAACAGGTTCAAACTCCTTCCGGTCAGAAGTCACCAAAATACCACCTTCTCGATTAGCCAAAGTCAACGCAAAACAATCCGCTAAGGAAATCCGGCGAATATTCGCTTTATAACGACTAACTTGTTTCCAAAAATCAACAGATATATCTGAATTAAATTGCACACCCACAGACTCTAAATCCGTAAGCATATTTTCAGCCTCAGCCTGTCCAGAACTCCGCAAAAAATCATAATAGATTTCACAAAGATTGACCGAGTGAATTAAACATTGAAACCCATCATCAAATAGATAATTAGCAACAATATCATCGCCGATTTCTCCTCTAAAAAAGGCAATCACAGCGCAAGCATCAAGAATTATTTTTGCCAATTGCGTTCCTCCCAATCAATCTCATCTTGTTTACGTCGGGCAAAATCATCACTAGACGTAGAAGTATGAGCGTATTTACCCTGCAAACTTTTAACCAACTTATGCCTTTTTTCTGCTGTCAGTTGCGATTGAGATACCGATTGAGAATAAGTCTCAAAAGTATCTAAAAAACTCACCAGAAAAGCCAATTGTTCTGGCTGCATTCTATCGAGACGTTGTATAATACTTTGCTTCATTTCTACTTGCGTCATCAGTCCACCTCAGTTTTCCGGTTCTTAATTTGGGAAATGCTCTTATTTTAATTTCAAAAATTTATCTAAGGCTAATACCATACTTGGCGGCCAACGGCGGATATTTGTCACCCAATTTATATCTTTATAACGAATATCTAATCCATAGGCTGCTACCCAATTACTTTCCGCTTCACCTCTATTTCCTGTCACCCAATAGGCCGCTGTTAATGCGGCTCGCATATCAGCAAACCGGGGATATTTACGGACTATATTTCGCATTTCCCGAATTGCTTTTTCTACTTGATTAGTTTCATATAAAGCTAGGGCGTAATTAGCTCTAGCAAAGGCAAAATTGGGGTTGATTTCTGTGGCTTTTTGGTAATCTAAAATAGCTGCTTCCCATTGTCCTAAACCTGCTTTAGCATTACCGCGATTATTATAGCCCATAGCATCTTGGGGATCTAATTCTAACACACGATTATAATCGGCGATCGCCTCTTCCCATCTCCCTAAACCTTCTAATGCTGTCCCCCGATTCAAATAAGGATCTGTCACATTGGGAGCAAGTTCTACGGCTTTATTATAATCATCTAATGCTGCTGTTAATTTATTTTGACTAACACGAGAATTACCACGGTTACTCCATGCTCCCGCATTGCTGGGAAATTTTTCAATGATTTGTGTCCAATAAGTTTCCGCTGTGACAAAATCACCTTTATTTGTGGCTATAAAGGCCTTAGTAGCTAATTCGTCTCCTATTTGTAACTCTTCTGCGGTTATAGTTTGAGTTTGTGCCATAACGGGTGTATTCCAACTAAAAACCATTAACAAACTCAGGAAAATACCAATTAATTTAATCATCTAAGTAAGTAATATGCAACAAAATTAATAATATAACAAATAGTGGCAAATGGCGATTTTTTTTTACAAACCACTCCAGCCCCAGAGTACCCAGATGTAATTATAAACCAGATGTAATTATAAAAAAAATAAAAAAGGTGTTAATATCTCTTTTATAATTACCGAGAATTTACTCCAAAGGAAACAAAGCAATTGTTCTATCTTCACTCCCCGCAGCCAATACTTTACCATCTGGACTAAAAGCAATTGAGTTAATTACTGAATCATGGTACTTGATACTGGAAATTTCTTCTCCACTGTCTATTGTCCATATTTTCAGTGTTTTATCTTTACTCGCACTAGCCAATATTTGACCATTGGGACTAAAAGCTAGGGAAGAAATATGATCAGAATGTCCCGATAAGGTTCTTATTTCTTGACTAGTTTCTACATCCCAAAGTTTAATAGTTTTATCTTGACTACCGCTAATTAAAGTTTTCCCGTCTGGACTAAACGCAAGGGAAGTAATTCCTCCAAACCAATCAGAATGTCCTCTTAATGTTTTGACTTGATTTTCAGCTAATACTAAAATTTTGATGGTTTTATCATGACCACCCGCACCACTAGCTAATAGTTTACCGTCGGGACTGAAAGCTACACATAAAACTTCATCTGTATGACCTTGAAAAGAGTAAATTTCTTTTCCTGTTTCTAGTGACCACATTTTTACGGTTTTATCTTTACTACCACTAGCTATCAGTTTTCCCAAGGGACTAAATGCGACAGCATACACCCTTTTTTCATGTCCGATAAATGTGTAAATTGCTAGTCCTAGATTTATGTCCCATAATTTAATTGTTTTGTCATCACTTCCACTGATCAAAAACTGACTATCTGGACTAAAAGCTATGGAATTAATCCCCCTAGACGAAGAATATTCTCCATGTCCTTCTAAAATAGAATGTTTCTTGGTTGCTAAATCCCACAATATAATGATTTTATCATCACTTCCACTTGCTAAAAGTTTACCATTTGGACTAAAGGCCACAGAGAAAACTTTATTTTTATGTGCTTTGAGATTATTAAAAAATACTAATTTTCCAGTTTTCTCATTTATTAGAGATTTGGGAGGAGTTAGTTCTAGTGTTTCTGCTGTTTCTTGATCATTATCTTTTGGTTGTAAATTCGATTTATTTTCTATCTGTAACGGTTGTACCAAAGATGTAAATAAATTATCTAATTCTGTTAACCCATCTAATTTTGTTAATTGTTGGGTAATCACATCAAGGATGTGATGATTTTGGGAAGTTTCACTTTCTTGCTTTTGTTTAATTTCACTTATTTCTTGGTTGTGTTCTGAAATTGTTTGATGTAATTTCTCTGTTGAGTTGTCAATTTCTGTAAATCGGGAATTAAAGACTTGTATCTGTTGATTAAGTGATGATAATTCAGTTTTCAATTCAGCAATATTGTTTAAATATTCATCTTTTTCAAGATGGGAACTCAAGTTTTCTAGGGAAGTATCTAATTGCTGTAAGCGATTATTGACAATTTGAATTTCTTGATTAACTGCGTTAAATTCTGTACTCAATTTTTGGATTGGGATTTGAATTTTCTCGTCAATAATTTGACTAATTTCTTGTTTATAAGTCTCGATTTTCCCCAAACTTTGATTAATT
>JBJUHT010000052.1:0-17243 GCA_046070105.1 Dolichospermum sp. | reverse complement strand
AGACCTATTGCGAAAGTGCGATCGTTAACGTAAAATAAACAAAAAATTGGAGAACAGAATATGAATTATGAAGAAGTAAAAAAATTAAACCCCCCCGACTTTAAACGCTATTGTGGAGTCCATATTGAAACATTTAATGATATGGTAAAAATTGTCAAAGCTGAAAAAATACTCCAAAAAAAACCGGGAAGAAAAAGCAAATTATCTATTGAAGACCAAATATTAATGACTCTGGCCTATTTAAGAGAATATCGTCCTTTTTTTCATTTAGCAATTGATTGGGGAATTAATCAATCAAATGTTTGTCGAATTGTCAATAAAATTGAGAAAATTTTAATTAGTTCAGGTTTGTTTAGTTTACTAGGAAAAAGAAAGCTAATTCCAAGTGAGATGGAGATAGAAATAGTGGCAATTGATGTATCAGAACATGAGATAGAACGTCCTCAAAAAAAGCAGAAAAGTTATTATAGTGGGAAACAAGGCTATCATACAATTAAATCTCAACTATTAGTCAATAAAAAAAGTGCAGAAATAATCTGTACAGCTTTTGCCAAAGGCAAAGTTCATGATTTTAACCTATTTAAAAAAAGTAAAATAAATATTAATGAAGATACCAGATGTTTAGCAGATAAAGGGTATCAAGGAATCAATAAAATTCATAAGAATAGTACCATACCTATCAAAAAAAGAAGAAAGAAAAAACTTAGTTTAGAAGAAAAACAATTTAATCGTCAACTAGCAAAGGAAAGAATAATCGTTGAACATATTCATCGCCATTTAAAAATATTTAAAATACTTTCATCACGATATAGAAACAGAAGAAAACGTTTTGGTTTAAGATTTAATTTAATTGCAGGTATTTATAATTATGAGCTTTCTTTGAAGACAAAATTGGCGATCGCCTGATACTTTCGCAATAGGTCTAATTTTTAGAAATGAGTCAATCATCATTAAATAAAATTTGGCTTGATCCAGAGGAAGACGAAGCATGGAAGGATCTATAGAACATTTAATAAATGATAAAATTACTAATAACCAGATACCCGACTGTCAATTTTTTGGTATTTTTAGTCATCTTTAGATGACTTTTGCTATTAGACTGGGAATTCATTCCCAGTCGGGTTATCGGTTTTACTACTTACGATAAAACCAAGTTTCCCCACCTGGTAACTGTATTAAAACTTCCGCTATAGCTTTCGGTAAAGTTTTCGCCGAATGACAAGGGAACATAGACTTATTTTATCTCTTGTAATCACATTCATCTGATCACAGATTAAATCAACCTTTGCGCGAAACAAAAACCTCTCCTCCTCTCCGCGCCTCTGCGTGAGAAAAAACAACCTCATAACTACTTGAAAAAAACCACATAAACAGCTACCCTGCATTAAAATCAACCTGTAAAACTCAACCCATGACCAACCACCCCCAAATACCTCCCTGCACCTGGAAACGTCCCATTGGCCTAGGCTGGAATCAGCCCTACACCGTCCGTTATCCTAGTAATATAGATGATGGTCCCTGGCACGGAATGCCCGTTGGTGGCTTTGGTGCGGGGTGTATAGGCCGTTCCTCACGGGGAGACTTTAACCTGTGGCACATTGACGGAGGAGAACATACTTTCAAAACTGTTCCCGCTTGTCAATTTAGTATCTTTGAATCTGGACAAGCTTATGCTTTATCTACCCAACCTCCAGAAGATGATACACTACAATCTTGGCAATGGTATCCACAGTCTCCCCTCTCTGTGGACCAAGAGGGGTTGGAGGTCAATTCAGGAACTTATCATGCGCTTTATCCCCGCAGTTGGTTTGTTTATGAAAATGTTTTTAAAACTCAATTAACCTGTGAGCAATTTTCGCCAATTTGGGCAGATAATTATCAAGAAACTAGTTATCCTGTGGCAGTTTTTTTGTGGAAAGCGCACAACCCTACAAATGCACCAATTACTATTAGTATTATGCTAACTTGGGAAAATATGGTCGGTTGGTTTACTAATACTTTAAAATCTCCCGAAGTGCGAGTTAGAGATGATGGTAGTCCTGTTTATGAGTATCAGCCAGCCTGGGGAAAAAGTCAAGGAAATTATAATTGTTTAGCAGAAGATGATCAATATTTTGGTTGTGTTTTCGGTGCAGTTTCTCATAGTAAAACTGTCGCAGAAGGAGAGGGAACTTGGTGTATTGCGACGACAAAAAATCACCCGAAAAATCACCAGGTTGAAATATTTTATCATTCCCGTTTTAATTGTTTAGGTAATGGTGCAGATATTTGGCAAAGTTTCTCGGAAAATGGTTCTTTACCTAATTATATAGATGAAACTCCCGCAGATGAAAATTCTAGATTAGGCGCTGCAATTGCGGTGCGTTTGACTTTACAACCAGGAGAAACTTTAGAAGTTCCTTTTGTGTTAAGTTGGGATTTTCCGGTAACAGAATTTGCCGCAGGAGTGAACTATTACCGCAGATATACAGACTTTTTTGGGTGTAATGGTGAGAATGCTTGGCAAATTGCTACTACTGCTCTTAAATCATATCATAATTGGCGATCGCTCATTCAAAATTGGCAAAATCCTATTTTAGAAAGATCAGATTTACCCAACTGGTTTAAAATGGCTTTATTCAACGAACTCTATGACTTAACTAGTGGAGGAACTCTTTGGAATGCAGCCTCGGACATTGACCCGGTTGGTCAGTTTGCTGTGTTAGAATGTTTAGATTATCGTTGGTATGAAAGTCTAGATGTGCGGTTATATGGTTCTTTTGGTTTATTAATGTTATTCCCTGAACTGGAAAAATCAGTAATTCGCGCCTTTGCTAGAGCAATTCCCCAAAGTGATGATACAACTAGAATTATCGGTTATTATCTGACAATTAAATCTCAAAGTCCCCTTGCTGTTCGTAAAGTCGCAGGTGCGACACCTCACGATTTAGGCGCTCCCAATGAACACGTTTGGGAAAAAACCAATTACACTAGTTATCAAGATTGTAATCTTTGGAAAGATTTAGGTTGTGACTTTGTTTTACAGGTATATCGAGATTTTCTGTTGACAGGTGCAAATGATCTTGACTTTTTAGCAGATTGTTGGGATGCTATTGTCCAAACTCTCAATTATTTGAAAACTTTTGATTTAGATGGGGACAGTATACCAGAAAATTCCGGCGCCCCTGACCAAACTTTTGATGATTGGCGCTTAAATGGTGTTAGCGCCTATTGTGGTGGTTTGTGGTTAGCTGCTTTGGAAGCTGCTATTGCCATCTGCGATATTTTATCACAACATCAAAACACAACAACACAAAAATCAATTTATCAAACTTGGTTAAATCAATCAAAACCAGTATACCAAGAAAAGCTCTGGAATGGCAAGTATTACCGTTTAGATAGTGAAAGTGGTTCTGATGTGGTTATGGCTGATCAATTGTCTGGGCAATTTTACGCTCGTTTATTGAGTTTACCAGATATTGTCCCTGGCGATCGCGCTTTGTCTGCTTTGAAAACTGTCTATGACTCCTGTTTTCTCAAGTTCCAAAATGGTAAATTTGGCGCTGCTAACGGTGTTCTTCCCAATGGTTTACCAGAAAATCCTCATTCTACCCACCCTCTGGAGGTTTGGACTGGCATTAATTTTGGTCTGGCAGCCTTCTTAGTGCAAATGGACATGAAAAATGAAGCAATGCGGTTAACGGAGGCTGTGGTGAGGCAAATATACGACAATGGTTTGCAATTTCGCACCCCGGAAGCTATCACCGCTAATGCTACTTTCCGCGCTAGTACCTATCTCCGCGCTATGGCTATTTGGGGAATTTATTTACTGATGTCTTAATTTTAGTATTCTAGGACTTACGCACAATTCACGTCATTAGAAACCACGCGGACACAAATAAAACAAATAAATGACGGGTTTTCCAGATATTTTGCGTAAGTTCTGATACCCTAACTCGTCCAGGCTCTTTTATTTTCCTGTTATTTCCGGAATTTAGTCAGAAAATCAGTAATGGTAAGAGTTAAGGAATTTAAGCCAAAAAAATCTATGTTTGAAAATCTCTCTTTTTTCCCTCATTAAACAGGGTTTTCTGAAAAACATCAAACTCTTATCCCCCTCCTACTCTAGTCTTTTGTCCTGTGTGGATTTTTTCTAAGTATAGTTTTCAACTCCAATTTTATTGATTTTTCACTCCCCACACTAATGAAAAATCACAATTTAGTCCTTGGTTCTCTCAGGGTTTTTACTGCTTTGATCTCCCAAATTGCATTTTTTACCCAATTCCCCAAATCTTCACCAATTTCCTAAGAATTTATCAGTGACTTCAACCACCTCATACACTAGATAAATAATGCCAGGACAGCAGCAGCTTTATCATCTATTTGGTCAGGTGGTCCAGGTTCAAATGCAGCCTTTGTTTATGACTCCTATTTTCAGTTATAAGTTCCCGGTTAGTTTGAAGATCATGAAAACTTTGATCTTTGATTCAGCTTTTAGGAAATACAGCTTCCCCATGACTGATAGCTTGGGAATTACACTTTAACCTCTTCATTGTTATTTGTCAAGTAATTTACTTCTGCGTCCCCAAAGTCAAACAGCAGCGATTTATATACTGAGTTTTTCAGAACTATTGATGTTTGTATTCTTACTTTTTATACTAATATTATTTATATACCGAAGTATCCGTTTTTTTTATATCACAAGACTACGCTATCAGAATGATCAGTAACAACTGACAATAAATAATAACAGTTATTCCTACTCAATCAGTTTAATAACTATCACTATAGTCAGACTTATTTTCATAAATTATATACAGATAATCACCCAGTTTTTTATTTAATTAAATAACAAGATCATCTCCTGAATAAATGAGATAATAACTAAATGTTTCTGTTGATACGGTTTTATTTACACCCAGATTAACAGTTAGATTTTTTGTATTTAAACAGAAATCGATCATTTAGTTAAAATAATCTTGAAAATCTCAGCATTGATTAATAAATCAATTCCAGAAAATTTTAATTATTTTTGCAGCAGTTATTTAAAATTATTTTCTCAATTTTTATGGAGAGTATTAAAACTTGTGATTACCGTCTAGTAAGAGTTTCATCAAAAAAAACATAAAAAAAATACTTTGTAAACATCAAATATTGTTGAATACAAATAGGATTTTTTATTGATAGATATGCAGCATTTGCCATTGTTCATATACCAATAACATAGACAGAAGATATTCCTAGTATTTTTGCTTTACATAATGATGATAGCATCTGCCATTGAGATTAAAGTGGGGGGTAACACCCCTCATTTTTTGGCAAACGGGGTCAAAACCTAAACCTGCACAAGAGATGGGTAAATCTCTAGATAACTTGAGTAAATTTAACTTAAATTTTGCTAGTTTAGCAGATGACATTAGCGACAAAAAATAGTATAAATAAAAATGTGGCTTTTGAAATTGAGAAATCAATGCTTTTCCAGATTCCATCTAGTAATTGTGAGCTTTTACCGAAGAGCGACAAAAACAATGGCAATAAGTTATACAGCAGTAACTAGAGAAAAGCAGAAGATTGATTAAAAATGGTCAGGTTTTCAATCACAGGTCAGGTTATGAAAAAAATCACCAGGTCAAATGCGCTTTTTAGCTTAATTAAGCGAGTAAATTTAGAGATGCAGTTTTCTCAATATCTATCAAGTATCCATGTTATTAAGTACCGTACTTTTAAAACGGGTTGTTGCTTTTTTAAACATTTGCCAGCAATTGATTACTTATAGATTCTGGTCATTCCCGCACCAACAACTTGGTTGAGGGTGTTTATCAAGTGCAATGCACAAACTGGGCTAATTTACTCAATTTAAAGACAACTAAAATTATGAATCAAGATATTGCTGGTAGTGGTACAAAAATCCATCCTGAACAATTAGACCAAGTAGTCGAAGCGATTTTAGCGGGTAAGTATTCTTGGGCTTGTGTTTTAATGTTGCGGTTTGTTGGTTATAATCCGATGCACTATATTCCTTATCGTACTTATAACCGCATATTAAAAGAAAATGCTCGCACAAATAGGTCAAATTCGCAAAATCATGAAAGTCTGAAAATTGCTAAAGCGACCACAGAGAAGTCGGAGAGCAATCTAGCCTCTACTTGTTTAAGCAAGATTAAAGATATAGCTTATCTGGAAGTAGCTGGTAAGCAAAAAGCAGAAGCACGTGCTAACAGTAGAGAAAAAAAGTCAGCATAGTTGCTGCTTATACTGTAATTGCTTGTTACTCAATAGAATAGGATCTGAAATATGGGTAACTGCAATTACTGCATCTCTTGTACTGACATAGCAAATATACATTTGTAACATCTTATAAATTAGAAATAGCGGCTTCAACAAAGCTGCATGGCAGACTGCATTTTTTCCAAAAAGCTGATTGCTTGTAGCACTTGTGTCTCTTAATAATTAAATAAATCAGGATTTAGGCAATTTGCTAGTCAGGTATGTCATATTTCTTAAACGCTGCCAATAAGCAGATGTTTAATATTTGACGCATTCTCCTTAATATTTGTGCGTGGTGCAGTCATTTGAGATCAGATATTAGCGGGCAAGATGCCCGCACCACAAGAGTTTGATCATGGGAATTTACTAAACATATTTTACCAGATTAAAATTTCTATAAATTTTATGTAAAGATATCATAAATTTTAGATAAAGATTTGATTTTTTATATAAATTTTCAGAGAAGATATAGCAGAATTTAAAGATAACAATCAAAGCTTTGTCACTTTTTTATCTAAACTGAATTGCTAATACTAAGTTATCAGACAGACAATTTTTATAGGGAAAGTTTGCTGATGAGAATTTTTTGATTTTAGGCTATTGTAAAAGACAGACTACATCTTTTGTGAACTTATATAAGTGTGCTGTAATTATTGAGGAATTAAAACTACATGAGCTTAAATAGTCTAGTCTTGATTGATAAATTTGAATACTGGTGTTTATGAATGTCCTGAAATTTAAATTAGGGATAATATTATCTTGGAAGTAGATTTTTGGATGATGAATAGAGATAGAAATGATTGGAGTTTATCTGTAGGTATTTTAGCAGACAATACTGTTTTTTAGGGGGGAAAACAGGAAACATACTACAGATTAAATAGTAAATATCTGTGAAATTTTTTGCATCTGTATTTAAGTAATAGATGTAACAGATAAATTTGCCCAAATTTGAAAGTAGAAGAAAACTGGGAAGAATTATGTCATCTTATTCTGATCAAGATCAGGTTGTGAATATTTACGATACTTATGAAAGTAAATTTTTAACACCTTTTCAACGCAAAGCCTTGCTCAAAAACTTACAAAATAATTCACAACCAGAATATCGGCGACGCATTGAGATAATGTTGTTAGCAGACATGGGAAAATCACAAACTCATATTTGTGAAATCATAGGCTGTTCTCAAGAAATGGCCAGGTATTGGATAGGTATTGCTGAGGCTGGTATGGCGCATAAATGGAATCAGAGGCCATTAGGTAGACCAAAGATTGTTAATCATCAATATATTGAAAGATTGAAAGAATTAGTTAATTCTAGTCCTCGTGAATATGGCTATGCTTTTAGTGATTGGACGGCTCAATGGTTGAGTAAACATTTAGCTAAAGAGTTGGGAATTAAAATTAGCGATCGTCATATTAATCGTTTACTTAAACAGATGGGACTTTCCACAAAACGTAAAAATTCTCCATTGATAAATCCTGAAAATCAGGATATGACAATTACAATTAGTGATTTACATTCTCTACCTGAATCTAGTTTTCATTGGTCATTTAATTTGATGCAGGCCAATCAATAATAGTGTTTTGGAGGTTAGGAAATGCTATCAACATTTTCTCAGGAACAGTTAGCTACAAATATTAAGGAAGTCTTGGGTGATTCCCTATCAAATCAAGCAGTTGTAGATTGTATCAAGGCTTTAGAAATTATTGAACCACCAGTAGCAAAGCAATTTTGGCAAGGGACGACAGCAAAGCCGGGAATTTATATTGTGCTAACGGGTAAGGTGAGATTACTTGATAAGTCTAATAACTTAATTACTACTCTCGCGCCAGGGTCATCATTTGGGGAGTTAACTTTATTTCCAGAACAAGAATTTAGTAGTTACGTTGCTAGAGCTTCTGTGAATTTAAAAATTGCTTATCTTCCCGAACAGATAGTGAAAAAGATTATGGGAGAATTTCCTAATGTTTATGATATTCTGTTGAAGAAAGCAGAGTTAATTAACACTATCAAACCTCCAGAAATTCTGACCACAGAAATATCGAGAGAAGCAAAAAATGTCAATTTTACTCAACTGACAATTCCCGCACTTGTAGAATCAAAAAAGCGGCGTAAATATTTTCCTATTCCCACTGTAACTGCTGCAAATTGGTGGCGTAAATTTAGCAAACGCTATCCATTTTTTGAACAACAAAGTGCTGCTGATTGTGGCGCTGCTTGTTTAGTAATGATTGGTCGTTATTGGGGGAAAAATTTCAGTATTAATCGTCTGCGGGATTTGGCTAGTGTGAGTCGTAGCGGTGCATCTATGCGAAGTTTAAGTGCAGCAGCAGAAAATCTTGGTTTTGCTACCCGTCCCGTGAAAGCCAGTTTAGATAAATTAGCTCAACAACCTTTACCAGCGATCGCTCATTGGGAAGGTAAACATTACATTGTTGTCTATGAAATTACCAAAAAACAGGTAATTGTCGCCGATCCTGCCCTTGGTCAACGCTATCTAACTATTAATCAATTCAAAGCCGGTTGGACTGGCTACGCTTTATTACTAGAACCTACAGCTTCACTCAAAAAAACACCCGAAGCTAACACGCCATTTTGGCAGTTATTGGATTTAGTTAAACCTCACTTTCAAGTCTTACTAGAAGTATTCATAGCTTCGTTATTAATTCAGGTATTTGGATTAGTAACACCGCTATTTACTCAACTTTTATTAGATAGAGTCATCGTTCAAGGTAGCGCCTTAACCTTAAATACTGTAGGGTTTGGATTATTAATTTTTGGTTTATTTCGTGTCGCCATTAATGGGTTAAGACAATATTTACTTGACCACACAGCCAACAGAATTAGTGTGGCCTTAATGGTGGGATTTATTAAGCATACATTTGGCTTACCTCTGTCCTTTTTTGAGTCTCGATATGTTGGTGATATTGTTTCCCGTGTCCAAGAAAATCAGAAAATTCAGCGTTTTCTTACTGGTGAAGCTTTATCTATTGGCCTAGATTTATTGACTGTCGTTGTTTATGTGGCATTAATGTTTTGGTACAGTCCACCCATGGCAGGGATGACATTAGCAATTGTGCCACCATTTGTGTTATTAACATTATTTGCTACGCCATTTTTACGTCGCATTAGTCGAGAGGTATTCGCCGCAGGAACCCTGGAAAATAGTTATTTAATTCAAAGCTTGACGGGGATTTCTTCCATTCGCTCAATGGCAATTGAACAAACGGTGCGTTGGCATTGGGAAGAATTATTGCATAATCTAATTAAAAAGAATTTCAGTGGTCAAGTGGTTAGTAACCAACTGCAATTAGTTAGCTCTACTATTCAATCTTTAGCCAGTACAGGATTACTATGGTTTGGGGCTTGGTTAGTTATTCAAAATCAACTTACCATTGGTCAATTAGTTGCTTTTAATATGTTATTAGGCAATATTATTCAGCCTTTTCAACGGTTAATTATTTTGTGGAATCAATTGCAAGAAGTAATCGTCGCCACTGAACGAATTAATGATGTTTTAGAAGCAGAACCAGAAGAAGATTTAGAACATAAACCCCGGCAATATTTACCAAAATTAATCGGTAAAATTAGTTTCAATAATGTGACATTTCGCTATCACTCTGAGAGTGAAATTAACATTCTAGAAAATCTCAGTTTTGAAATTTTACCAGAGCAAACTGTAGCAGTTGTAGGGCGCAGCGGTTCAGGGAAAACCACCCTTTCTAAATTGATTTTGGGTTTATATCCACCGACAGATGGAAGAGTTTTAATTGACAATCAAGATGTGACTAGTATTTCCTTGCATTCCCTGCGATCGCAAATTGGAGTTGTTGATCAAGATACATTTTTATTCGGCGGAACAATTCGGGAAAATATCAGTATTGCCCATCCTGAAGCCTCTTTAGAAGAGATTATAGAAGCCGCTCAACTTGCAGGGGCAGATGAGTTTATTAAAAGGATGCCAATGGGTTATGAAACACAAATTGGTGAAGGTGGAGGAATGTTATCAGGAGGACAACGCCAACGGTTAGCAATTGCTCGGGCTTTATTAGGAAATCCTCGACTTTTAATATTAGATGAAGCTACGAGCCACCTTGATTCTGAATCTGAACGTATTATTCAAAACAACCTCAAAAAAATTCTCCAAGGACGTACAAGTTTAATTATTGCTCACCGTCTTTCTACAGTTCGTCATGCTGATCTAATTTTAGTTTTAGATCGTGGTGTTTTAATAGAAAGTGGTACTCATGACGAATTAATTACCAAAAAAGGACATTATTTTTATCTCAATCAACAACAATTAGCACAAACAAATTAATTGTTTTAATTGCTAACATATCCCTGACTGATGCAAGAAGTTAGGGATATATAACTACAAAAATAGAAACCTGTAAAATTATTTATGCCTCAGTCAGTTTATACACAAACAACAACTACTATAGATCAGCAGAATCAAACGGAATCTACTGTTTTTATTCCAGATCAAAATCAAAGTCAGACATTAGCTAAAACTCAGGATTGGTTTTATGGTACAGAAGAATTATTAGATGCTTTACCAAAAGTCTGGACTCGTTCAATGTTGTATTTACTAGTCAGTTTTGCAGCAATTATTTTACCTTGGGCGATGTTAACTAAAGTTGATGAAACTGGAAGTGCTATTGGACGAATAGAACCGAAAGGTGCAACACAAAAATTAGATAGTGCGGTGACTGGTACTATTATTTCTGTTAATGTTAAAGAAGGGGAAATAGTCAAAGCAGGACAGGTTTTAGTGAAAATGGAATCGGAGGTAATGGAAACAGAAATACAACAAATCAAAGCTAAATTAGAAGGTTTAAAAAGTCGTAAAATTCAAATAGAAATATTGAAAAATCAAGTCTTAATGGCGATTAATATTCAACGTCAACAAAACCAATCTCAATCATTAGAAAAAATGGCTCAAGTTGATCAAGCCAGACAAACATTTGCAAGTAAAAAAAGTGCTTATGCTTTCCAAAATTTGGAGAAATTAGCACAAATTGATCAGATGAAACAGAATATAAAATCTACTCAAAGCAACTATAGATTAACTACCAGCCGTTTGCGTCGAGATATTTCGGAAGTTACCCGTTATCGTCTACTTTTACAGGAAGGTATAATTCCTCAAACTAAATTAGTAGAAGTAGAAAAGATTGCCGAAGAAAGTCAACGTTTACAAGAAGAAGCAAAATTTAATATTCAAACGGCACGATTACGTTTAAAAGAACAAGAAAGTAGTTATCAATCGCTTATGAATCAATTTAAATCAGATATTGAACAAGCAAAATTGCGATTACAACAAGAGGAAAGTAGTTATCAAAGTGCTATAAAAGGAGGAGAATTAGCATTATTAAAAAGTCAAGAACAGTTTAAAGACCTACAAAATCAAATTACTTCGATTCAATCAGAAATTATGCAAACAGAAGGACAGATCATCTCTCTAAATTTACAATTAAAACAGCGAATTATCCGCTCTCCTATTGATGGAACAATTTTTGAATTACCGATTAAAAAACCTGGTTCTGTAGTGCAACCAGGACAAATGATTGCTCAAATTGCACCCCAAAATGCCGACTTAATTTTGAAGGCACGTATGGCCAGTCAACATAGTGGTTTTGTTAAGATAGGAATGCCAGTAAAAATTAAATTTGATGCTTATCCTTTCCAAGAATATGGCATTTTATCAGGACGAATTACTTGGATTTCACCTAACTCTAAAATTCAGGAAAATAGCACCAACCGTCTAGAAACCTATGAGGTAGATATTGCTTTAGAAAATCCCTATATTCAAGTTGGTAATAAGCAAATTCCTCTTACCCCTGGACAAACCGCAAGCGCCGAAGCAATTATCCGTCAACGTCGAATTATTGACTTTATTTTAGATCCATTTAAGAAATTACAAAAAAATGGTTTAGAGCTTTAATATAAACGAAAATCAAAGACATAATTCAGGTAATTATGTCTAATAAAAAGAGAATTTAATATGCAACTTTTATATAATCTATCAGAAAATAATGTAAAAATATAAGAGTCAACGCAAAATTATGGGGATAGATAATATTATGGAAAGAGTAGTAATTAATAACTTTGATTCCACCGATTTAGAAAGCTTTATTTATGATCTAAAACAAATAGAATCAAGTATTATATTAGGAGGATTATTTTGGGGTGATTATCCAAATTGGGAAAAGACTCCTAATGTTTTTATCATGACTACCTATGATGGTTTAAATACTATATCAACAACTTATGAAGGAGCAGGGAATTTTCATGATAATAAATTCCATACGATAGATTATGCGCGGACAGTTAATGCTTGGGTATCTTAATGTACAATAAACCAAAATGTTCACTTTTGATAAAGAATCATATTATGGCTACAATCATAATTTCCGACTTAAAAACTTCCGAAAAAAAGACATTTTTAGATGACTTAAATTTACAGGAGATTACACAAATATCAGGTAGTATTTTTCTGCCTTTAGGGGATCGTTCTGCTGTTCAGTTATCAACAGTTTATGATGGAATGAACAATCCTCAAACAACTTATGAAGGTCCATTTGGTTTCCACGATAATAAGATTTTCGCTATTGATTTTTCCAAAATATCTGCCTATTTAGTAATCTAAATATTTACTAGGCAGATTTTTACGATTGGTATTTATACCTGATAATATTGAGTAAATTCCTCTGTTAAAGTCACAACTATTTAGTTTATGATTAGGAAATCATATCATGGTAAAAATCATAATTTCTGACTTAGAAACTACTAATAAAAATATATTCTTGTATGACTTAACTTTAGAAGAAACGCAACAAATATTAGCCACTGGTATTCTCCCTTTATCTGATGGTTTTGATCTTAATTTTCTGTTAGCTACCATTCAAGATGTTATCGCTAATCAGACATCAAGTGATAATGGGCTATTTGGTTCAAATTCCCGTAATAACAAAATTTTTAGTCTTGATTTTTCCAACCCATCTCTTTATTTAGTTACCAAATAACTAGATGATAATCACAATTATATCCCCGGATTCTCAGATATTCCGGGGTATAAATATGGTAATTTTTATGATATAAATTATCAAAAATATTAAAAGTATCATTAGATAGAGATAAGAAAATAACATATCAGTTAAATATAATAGATACAGTGATAATTGATGGAAATATCAAATAAATTCTTAATGAATTTAGTAAATTGAGGAATTACACCATGTCAGATATTTGCAAAATATCCAATGAAGATATTATTTATCATCTAAAAATATCTTGTCAAATCCCTAGTTTATTAGAAGCGATCGCCACTAGAAAGGTTATTACTGAAACGTCTCAAAAAGTAGGGATTACTGTCGAAATAGCAGAACTACAACAGTCCGCAGATAGTTTGCGATTAGCTAATAGACTGATTAAAGCTGAAGAAACTTGGGAATGGTTACAAAAGCATCATCTTTCCTTAGATAATTTTGAAGAAATAGCACATCTCAATATCTTATCAACAAAATTAGCTCATCATTTATTTGCTGATAAAGTTGAACCATTCTTTTATGCTCATCAACTTAATTACAGTGCGGCCGTTACCTATGAAGTGATATTAGATGATGAAGACTTAGCGTTAGAGATATTTTATGCTCTTCAAGAAGGAGAAATTAGTTTTCAAGAAATTGCCCGTCAATATATCCAAAATCCCGAAGTTAGACGTGCCGGTGGATATCAAGGTATTCGCAAACGTAATGATTTTAGTCCAGAAATTGCCTCTCTAATATTTGCAGCTAATCCTCCACAAATTCTCAAACCAGTAATTACACCAAAAGGAGCGCATATTATTATAGTTGAAGAAATAATTGAACCGGAATTAAATGAACAAATGCGTGTACAAATCCTCAGCGATTTATTTACTAATTGGTTAAAAGATCAAGTTAATAAATTAGAGATTGTCGCTACATTAGGACAAAGTCCTCATTTTTCCTCTTCTCCACCAGAAATATTGAGTAAAGCTAGTTAAAATTGATAAGAGTGAGATCCCTGGTTAAAACATTCAGGGATCTTATTATGAGATAATTTTCAGGAAAACTAAGTAGGTGAACGGAAAAAACCCACATAAGTAACGAAAAGTAATGCCCAAAACCGTTCGGCTAACGCTCACGGCGAAGCCTCTTCCTTGTTCCCTGTTCCCTGTTCCCTGTTCCCTTGTCATAACGACAATTTTTTACGCCAACCTACTTATCTATCTAATGGAGTATAGATATCCTGAGAATCTGTATTAAGATAAGGATATTGTAATTTAATTTTTTGTAATGAAAATTGTTCAAAAATAGCTTTCATTCGGCTTTCTGAATCATTTTGATCTGCTTGCCAAGCAGCAATTAAACCATTAGCAATAATCTGACAACGATGAGTACCAAAACTCTCTTTTTCACCAAATTTATTTTCTGGTTCTTCAGCACAACTCAATCCCGGTGCTAGTGGTTTAGTAAACAACGGTATCTGTGGAGAAAAAATCTCTTGATTTGCTAAATATATGTTTTGCAATATAGGGTAAATAGTCTTATATTCATGTTTATTGAAGTAAAGAACGGCTGAATCATAACGTTTATATTCATCAGGAGTATATAGGGCTTTAAATGAGAAAGCCACTGGCAGATTATTGAGTTCTGTAGTTATATTTTCCATCACTGATAATGCACCTTCTGGTGATACATTAAAGTAAATTCTCAGAATATCTTGATTATGTTCAGTTCCTAAATTAGATGCTGCCATATAAAATCCATTTTGAACTAAATTTTTTGGCATTTTTATCGCTACTAAGTTGCCAACAGCAGCAGATTTATCAACTTCTGATAAATATAAATCCCGCTGAATATGCAATGTTAAACCATTTTTGTGGACTGCTAAAGATCCATCTTCTTCTTCATTAACTACTAACCAATCTTGACTCCAATAGCCTATACCTTTATTGCTGGTATGTAGTTGTTCATAAAAAGTCAAATCTATGCCAAATAATCTATTATTACTCAGATTATTTGTCTGTAAATTAGCGTCTTTAAAATTATTCCAAGAGCCGTTATAATAAACACTATAAATAAAGTTACGCAATTGCGTACTCAAATGTTTATGTTGAATATTCAAGGGTAGATCTTTAAATTGAGAAATGACTGATTCTGGCAATTCAAATAATTTATATTCTGGATGTTTAATTGAATAAAATGATTCAATTTCCAGATAGTCAACAATATTTTGCAGTGCTGTTTGTAACTCTTTTGGTAATTGACAAAGTTGACTATTTATAGAATCTAATACTTGCATACAAGTTCTCCTTCTCTAAACAAGAGATAAATTTTTAAAGATTGTTTTTGAAAATTCTACTCCCAAAATTGTGGGAATAGATGCTTGGGGACGACATAATAAACTCTTAGCAACTTGGAGCATACAGATACTAGAATTATCAAATATTTTTTCATGTTGAACTCTAGCTTGAATAGCTCTAATTAATCCTAAACCGCTAAATTGCATGACTAACTGGCAGAAGTCTGGACGAATTTCTAAAATTACTGGAAAGGTATTTAAGTAACTACTAACTAATGTTGATAAAGAAGGTTGAATCATTGATAACGGAATAGCAGCTAAACGCAAACATTCTTCAATGGGTATGCTTTTATTAGGCACTATACTATACAACCAAATTTGTAAATAACTAGCAATTATTGTCCCTAAATCATTAGCAGGATCTCCCCAATTACCTCTTTCCCAATCAATCAATCTAATGATATTTTGATTTCCTACTAGTTTCTGCTCAATTTCTGTTTTCCAATTCAAAAATAAAAGAATATTATTCAGCTTGAGATCATTATGAGTCAGACAACAAGGAGTAAAAATCTGACTCAATTCTTTAATTGCTTTTCCTAAATTATCATAACGTTGATAAAGAGAAAAAAACTTCAAACCATCAACAGGAACTTGACCAAATACTTGCGGGGTAATTCTATCTAATCCTTTGGTAATATTTTGCTGCTGGAGAGAATTTTCTAGAAATTCTCGATAGTTTTTATTATTTATTGTTAAGCAATGTACCGTTGCTAAAGTTGTACCAATTAATTGGGAAATCTCTACAGGAAATATCTGATCTTTAGTGTAAAATTCTGCTAAATCTTGATATTGATTTAGGTAATTAAAAATAATAATGGAGTTTTCTATGTCAAAATGAATTAATTCTGAAAAAGATGATTGTAAATGCTTAATTTCTGGGAATTGTTGACAAAAGTTATGAATTTTACATTCATCTAAAAATTCACCCAAGGTTTTACCATTTTGATCATGACGCTCTTGTTTTACTAAGAGTTGACGACCATCTGCTAAACTGATTAATAAGTTAAAGTTCTTAGCAGGTTTTAGCTCTATTTTAGTGATTGAATCATCTTGTGAATTACAGATTCTGTGTTCAATTAGGTAATTAAACACATTGCTAGAACTGATAAAAAATGCCATAATTGCTGATGATAATATGTGAAACAAGTCAATGATATCCGAAATGTTTGTCTTATTTCAAAGATTACAAAAAGGTTCTCACTTTGTTTGTTAAGAACAAAATGCTCTCCATAGCATAGATTGCTAACATAAATTCCAGCCCCTTAACACCGTAATAAAATATTTGATTAATATCATTATCTTCACCACCAAACAAAGATAATAATTCGGTATGATTCAGGTCATTAATAAACTCTATTTCTTGGAAAATATGTAGATCATTAATTGTAATGTTTGTCATGTATTACTTTGAAAGAAATTAAGTTCCGATTGTGTTTAATATTTGTAAACTCATCTGAACACCAATCTTAAACTATCCAGAATTATTAGTAAAAAATTGTTTCTTCTACTTTCTAATTCTGGATAGATACAGCAGATTCCTTTGTTATGAAGTACATCATAGCCACCTCCCTGCTTGCGGGGAGGGGGTTGGGGGTGGGGTGATCTTGTACCTCAT
>JBJUHT010000051.1:0-3366 GCA_046070105.1 Dolichospermum sp. | reverse complement strand
GTGAAAGGTGCGGACTCAAAAAAGTTGGTTGGACGCAGCAAGGCTTATTTTTAATGGCATTGGGAACAGGTTACAGGGAACAGGGAACAGGGAACAGGTTACAGGGAACAGGTTACAGGGAACAGGGAACAGGGAACAGGTTACAGGGAACAGGGAATAGGGAACAGGGAACAGGGAACAGGGAACAGGGAACAGGTTACAGGTTACAGGGAACAGTAGTACCAATTACCAATTACCAATTACCAATTACCAATTACCAATTACCAATTACCAATTACCAATTACCCATTACCCATTACCAATTACCCATTACCAATTACCCATTACCAATTACCCATTATGAATCTTTCATCATTAAAATTTCTTCGCAGTTTACGTAAAGATAACCACCAATTTACTGTAATTGGCTTAGGTCGTTTTGGTCGTTCTGTTTGTTCAACATTGCATAATTTAGGTTATCAAGTTTTAGCTACAGATGTTGACGAAAAACGAGTTTCTGAGGCTTTAAATGAGCAAATAGTCAGTCATGCTTTACAACTAGATTCAACTGAACCAGCAGCCCTTAAAGAAGCCGGAATTTTTGAATTTGATACGGTAATTATAGCCATTGGTAATTATGTTCAGGAAAGTGTTATTACCACTTTAAATGTCAAAGAAGGTGGTGTACCTCACGTAGTTGCAAAAGCCTCCAGCGAAGTTCACTGTAAATTATTGCAACGAGTGGGAGCAGATCATGTAGTATTTCCTGAATATGAAGCCGGTTGTGCTTTAGCACGAACACTCACTAAACCAGGAATTTTAGAAAGATTTGATCTGGACCCAGATAATAGCATTGTGGAGTTAATTGTTCCTGATGAATTTCATGGGAAAACTATTGCTGAACTTCAACTTCGTAACCGCTATGGTTTAAATATGTTGGCCGTAAGTCATGATGGTAAATTTATCATTAATCCTGAACCAACTAAACGTTTAGAAAAAGGTTCTGCAATGGTAGTAATTGGTTGCAACAAAGATATTAATCGTTTACCAATTTGAAACAATTAGATAGTTGATTTAACTTAATCTGTGATGCTTTTCTTTTTAAGTAGGTTGGCGTTAAAAATTGTCGTTATGACAAGGGAACTCTTGACTGGGAAGGGGTTTTGGGGAACTTTACTTTTCGTTACTTATGTGGGTTTTTTCCGTTCACCTACTTATCTGTTGGTAAAATAATCATAGCATCTCCAAAAGAATAAAAGCGGTATTCAGAGGCGATCGCTTTTTGGTAAATATCTAGCAACCTTTCTCTACCAATTAAAGCACTAACCAACATCAACAAACTAGAACGAGGTAAATGAAAATTGGTGATTAAACCCTCTACAACCCGCCATTTATAGCCAGGATAAATAAATAAGTTCGTTTTGCCCATAAATGGCTGTAAATTGCCCAATTGCGCCGCTCCTTCCAATGCTCTCACCACTGTTGTCCCCACCGCAATAATGCGTCCTCCCGCAGCTTGAGTAGCCCGAATTTGCTCGACGGTATCAACAGAAACCTCTATCCATTCTTCGTGCATGGCGTGATTAGTCACATCTTCTACTTCTACTGGGCGAAAAGTACCGACACCAACATGAAGAGTAATAAAGGCTTGATTAATGCCACAAACACGCAATTTTTCTAGTAATTCCGGTGTAAAATGTAGCCCTGCTGTTGGTGCTGCGATCGCTCCTTCTTCCTGAGCATACACTGTTTGATACTGTTCGTTAGCGGCGGTAGAAGCCGTGATATAAGGTGGGAGGGGAATTTCGCCAAATTTACCTAATACCTGCACTAAAGGCACTTCTGGTGGCAAATCAAACTGCAATAATCGCCCTCCGGTTTGCGGATCTGATTCCAGCACCGTCGCTTTTAATGTTTGTTGATTTTCCTCTCCTCCCGCTGTAAAAATAATTTCACTGCCTATCTTAAACCGCTTCCCAGGTTTCACTAAAGCCAACCAGCAATTATGCTGTCTTTCTTCTAGTAGTAACACCTCGACTTCCGCACCCGTAGACTTACAGCCGTACAACCGCGCGGGAATTACTTTCGTATTATTCATTACTAGTAAATCACCCGGTTGCAGCAATTCCGGTAAATCACGGAAAGTATGGTGATAAACTGGTATATTTTGAGGATTTTCTAGAGAATTGACAACCAATAACCTGGAACTATCTCTAGGAACAGCAGGGTTTTGAGCAATTAGCCTGAGTGGAAGTTCGTAGTCATAACTAGATAACGAACAATCTAAATTCACATCCTGTACTTCTAGATTAGACATTTTCTGTAATTTTGCTGATACTATTTGTTACTTAATTTTCATAAAAGCAATGAATGGGTAAATCTCCCCATAGAAAAACGGGGTCCTTTACCCTACCGGGAACTGGACTTAATAGGGAAGATAGAGAGGTAAAATTAGCTGTGATTTTGAACACCATGAGCGAATACCTGTATTGTTTGGCCAATGCTAGTCTCACACTGAGAATCGTTCAACACCTCCACGCCAGAAAGGAAACCCCCGTTTCCTTTGTTAGTATAATTCATCAAATTAATGGTTGGGTAGTCAGAATCAAATTTAGAGAAGTGCTTTCACCCCAGGAAGATGGTGATTTTCGGGCATTTTTGAATGAATTAGGCATTAACTACCAACCACCAATGAGAGTACAAATGGCACTGTGGAGTTTAGAAGCCGGACAAGCCCCTGTAGACGTAATGGGTCGTTATCAAGTAGCAATTGTTTCTCATGGTAATCCTGAAAGAGAAGAAATTGAAGCATTTAGACAACAGTTTGTGCGTGGTTTAGGTTACTGTCCAGAAACACTGGCTTAGAGTAGTATCACTGAATGGAAAATAATTTTGGTCTCATATTCTTTATTGGTCAAAAGCTGCCGGAATGTATTCTTGCAGCTGAAAATCATATCCAGATACTGATAAACTAGCCAGACAGGTTTCTGTAATAATTGCTCTTTTGATGAGCTTTTTTGGTGCAGGTTGATAATGAACAAGGGCTATATCAAAGCGACAATAATAATCAGCTTTTTCAGGATATTCACTTAAAAATATTGCCGCCGTTTGCCAGAGTTTTGCTTGTTTTTTGGGAGTAATGGCGTTTTTACCCAATTGATCCCAATTACCGGAACTCCGGGTTTTAACTTCTATAAATGCCACTGTTGTGTCTTGATATTGGGCAATAATATCAATTTCTCCCCAGCGACACCAAAAGCGACGGTGCAAAATTTCCCAACCTGTAGATTGTAACCATTTGGCTACTAGGTCTTCACCTATGTTACCAATATCTGCATAATTAAATGGAGAAGGATTAGCCATTCAATAACAATACCATGAATACTA
>JBJUHT010000050.1:0-20482 GCA_046070105.1 Dolichospermum sp. | reverse complement strand
GGTTTATCTTGATAAGAGTTAGAAATTTCTTCCGCTTTTTTAACCAAGGAATAACGACGGAAAGGTTTTAATATGCGTTGTTTTTTTTTTGGCGTTTCTACCCAAGGTATTAATGAGTAATGGCAAAAAATCTTCCATGATTAATGATTGCATCTGTGACTGCATTAATAATGATGGTTGAGTATTGAATACATGAGTAATTTCTTGATAGAAAGCCCTGAGAGGGCGTAATGATGAGGGGTGTAAACCTATGGCATTGTGTTTGAGAAATTTTTCTCCTTGTTCGTATCCCATTTGTGCGTACAAGCTATGAAAAGCCCGCGCATTCACACCAGCTATAACTAGATGAACATCTTTGCCAACAATTATATCTACTTCCCTGGTCGGGTCAAAACCAAATATATCATATTTCCCAATAGAACAACCGTGAGACCTTACCTGTGTTAACTTGGGTGGAAATGCCAACACAAAGCCGATATGATCAGCAGATTTCGTACCAGTGGCTTTAGTAGATTGATTTTGATATAAATGAGTAAACTTCAAATCTCCAAAGTCTGCACAATTAATAGTTCCCAGAAAGTCTCCTGGGCTTAATTGACTACTTTCTTTGATATTTAGGGGTTTTATGGCTTGTGCAAATTTATATCCGTCATTAAACTGGCGAGTAAAAACCAGTGAATGACCATGAAAATTCTGTTCAGACATAGATACATCCTACCTCCGATCTTAGTATAACTCCCAACTTGCCGATTTTTTTAAAGAAGTTGGGGATTTGATGATTGCAAATGACCTCGCAAAGTTTTTGATGGTAACTCACCAAACATTTCCTGATAATCTTTAGCAAAATGTGGAGCATTCCAAAATCCCCACTCATGGGCAATTTCCATCACTGTTTTTGTATTTGGGTTAGGATTCATTAAAGCGCGGCGTACCCCGTTGAGTCGTTGAATTTTGATATAAGCCATGGGACTGATACCAAAAACTTCCTGAAACCCACAAGATAAGGCAGTACTGCTAGTTTCTAATTCGTTGCATAGTTTTTGTAATGTCAGAGGTTTATCTTGATAAGAGTTAGAAATTTCTTCCGCTTTTTTAACCAGGGAATAACGACGGAAAGGTTTTAATATGCGTTGTTTTTTTTTGGCGTTTCTACCCAAGGTATTAATGAGTAATGGCAAAAAATCTTCCATGATTAATGATTGCATTTGTGACTGTATCAATAATGATGGTTGGGTATTTAATATATGAGTAATTTCTTGATAGAAAGCCCTGAGAGGTCGTAATGATGAGGGGTGTAAACTCAGAGCATTATTTTGGAGAACCTTTTGTCCCACTTCGTATCCCATTTGTTCACATAGGGCATGGAAAACCTGCCTATTTACACTGGCCATGACTAGATGAACGTCTTTGTTAACAAGTATATCTACTTCCCTAGTGGAATCAAAACCAAATATATCATATTTTCCAATAGGACAACCGTGAGAGATGACTTGTATTGAATTGGGGTGAAATGCCAACAAAAAGCTGATATCATCAGTAGATTTCATGCCACTAGCTTTAGCCACTTGATTTTGATATAAATGAGTAAAGTTAAAATTTCCAAAGTCCACAAAATTAATACTTCCTAGAAAGCCTCCTGAGCTTAGTTGATTAGCTTGTTTGATATTTAGAGGTTTTATGGCTTGTGCAAATCTGTCTAGATCATTAAATTGACGGGTAACAAAGAGAGAATTACTATAAAGATTTTGTGAGGACATAGAGCTATGTGAGCGAGGATCAAATGTTTTAATTATACCATTATACCATCAGTTCAGGGATAGGCTACTAGATAAGCGAAGTCCATGAAGGTAGGTTTTCTTTAGACATCTGGTGAAAATTACATAAGCGTTTCCTATAAACCCTGTAGAGACGTTCCATGTAACGTTTCTACATTTTTTTCTGTGTGTAGACGGGATTGATTATCGCCAAAGAGAGTCTAAATTTAGAGTGTTAAAACAACCAGAGATATAGTAATTATATACAGACCATTGATTATAAAATCAGTATAAACTTGGGAGACTGAGGCTATAAACTTGATTTTTTGGATTTTCTGAATTTATTTAACTGTTTATATTGCATATTCTCAAAAAACATTGTAAATTATTAAGTTGTAGGGGAATAATATTTTTTTGATTTGAATAGTAAATTCCTGAGCAATTGTGTATACTATAATTCTGTGATTATACATATTAGAGTGTATTTTCAGGAATTAAGAGAACTACTAAATACTATGGGGTAAAGTTTCTGTTTGATAGGCTTGATATTGGCTATTTCAAAGTTATGATAAGAATGGCATAAAACGTTAATTAAAGGTGTATCTACTCCCGAAAAATCTACTATCTGAATGGAGTTAGTGTAGCAATGCAACTAAATAAATTAGAGACAAGTCAAAATATAGAAAATGAAGCGTGGCAAGTATTAGAGAATTCAATTCTCTACTATAAAGGTCAGCCTGTAGGTACTGTAGCGGCTTATGATTCATCCGTAGAAGCGTTAAATTACGACCAATGTTTTATCCGAGATTTTGTTTCTTCAGCTGTAATTTTTCTGATTAAAGGTAGAACAGATATCGTCAAAAACTTCCTAGAAGAAACATTAAAGTTACAGCCTCAAGAAAAAGCATTAGATGCCTATAAACCCGGTAGAGGTCTAATTCCAGCCAGTTTTAAAGTCGTTTCTGTGCATGGGGAAGAATTTTTAGAAGCTGATTTTGGTGAACACGCTATTGCTAGAGTCACACCAGTTGATTCCTGTTTATGGTGGTTGATTTTATTGCGGGCTTATGTAGTTGCTACCAATGATTCATCTTTAGCTTATCAACCTCAATTCCAAACAGGAATTAGGTTAATTATGGATATTTGTTTGGCTAATCGTTTTGATATGTACCCAACTCTATTAGTTCCTGACGGCGCGTGTATGATAGATAGACGCATGGGTATTTATGGACATCCTTTAGAAATTCAAGTTCTGTTTTTTGCGGCCTTACGTGCAGCAAGAGAACTGCTAATTTGCCAAGGTAATCAAGATATTATTGAAGCCATTGATAACCGTTTGCCTTTATTATGTGGTCATCTTCGTCAACATTATTGGATAGATATTCATCGTTTGAATACAATTTATCGCTTTAAAGGGGAAGAATACGGCAAAGCTGCGGTTAATCTTTTCAATATTTATGCAGATTCTTTACCTTATTATGATTTGGATAAATGGCTACCGAGAAAAGGGGGTTATTTTGCGGGAAATGTTGGACCATCACAAATGGATACTCGTTTTTTCACTCTCGGAAATTTAATGGCTGTAATTTGTGATCTTTCAACAGAAGAACAGTCTGAAGCAATTATGAATTTGATTGAAAAAAGATGGGAAGATTTAGTAGGAGATATGCCTATTAAAATCTGTTATCCTGCTTTACAAGGTGAGGAATATCGAGTAGTCACGGGGTGTGATCCAAAAAATATTCCCTGGTCATATCATAATGCTGGTAGTTGGCCTGTTTTAATGTGGATGTTAGCAGCAGCAGCGGTAAAAACCAAAAAACCAGAATTAGCGCAAAAAGCCATTGAAATTGCTAAATCTCGGTTGAGTGCAGATGAATGGCCAGAATATTATGATGGGAAAAAAGGGAGATTAATTGGTAAACAAGCGAGAAAATATCAAACTTGGACAATTACCGGTTATTTATTAGCTCAGGAATTAATCAATCATCCCGATTATTTATCATTAATTAGTTTTAATGAATTACCTCCAGAAACCATTTCTAGAGCCTGTGAATTTGAGGTCAAGAGCATGGATAATTACATGAATCATTAATGACCTGAGCGGGCAAGATGCCCGCTAAATCTATACCTGATATCTTAGGAAACTGCTGTATTTAAGCTGTATTTAACCCCCCCATATTTACAATAATCTCATCTATAATTTTTGAGATTTTAACCACTCACTCACAACTTTTTCCACTGGTTGAGATTGATTATCTACTTGATAATTCATCTTTTGGATTTCAGTTGTAGAAATTTTACCTCCTAATTGATTAATGGTATCTCTTAATTCTGGATATTTTTGCAGAATCTCCTCATTAAAAACAGGTACAGCTTCATAAGGTGGAAAATATTTTTTATCATCTTTTAAGATCACCAAGTTTAAAAATGGAATTAAACCGTCTGTAGAATTAGCTGCGATAATGTCTACTTTTTTTGCTTCTAAAGATTTATACATTAATCCTAAGTCCATTTGTTGAGGAGATTTGGTAAAATTGAAGTTGTATGTTTTTGCTAACCCCGGATAACCATCTTCTCTATCAATAAATTCATAACCAAATCCTGCGTTCAATTGTGAAGTGTATTTAGCAATCTCAGAAAGGGTTTTAACTTGCCATTTTTTTGCATCTTCACCGCGAATAATTAAAGCATAGGTATTTTCAAATCCTAAAGGTTTCATCACTGTTAATTTCAAATTTTTATTATAGTATTCTTTGATTTTTTCATAAACAATTTCAGGATTATTAATTGGTTTTTCTTTTAAAATTGCTGTGAATGCTGTACCGGTATATTCTACATATCCGGCTATTTTTCCCGCTTTAACTGCTTCATGACAAATAAATGTTCCTCCTAAATTAAAACGACGATCTACTTTTAGCTGAGTATGATTTTCTATGTGTTGTGCTAATAATTCTCCTAAAATAATTTGTTCGGTAAAGTTCTTAGAACCGATAATAATTGTCTCTGGTTTTTGTTGATAGTTAAATGCAATTAACCCAGCTATAATTAAAGTAATTATTCCTAAAATAATTGCAAATTTTGATTTATTTTCTGTTGGTTTAGTCAGGTTTTTTTCTAATAATCCTAAACCAAAATCTGCACTCAAAGCAATTAAAGCTGCGGGTATTGCTCCGGCTAAAATTAATTCATTATTAACTATCGAAATACCTCGAAAAATAAATACTCCTAAACCACCACCACCAATAGCAGCAGCAATAGTAGCAATTCCTACAGATATAACTGTGGCTACTCTCACCCCTGCTAAAATAACTGGTAAAGCCAAAGGAATTTCTACTCTTAATAATAACTGTTTGTCTGTCATTCCCATTCCTATTCCAGCTTCTTTAATAGCAGGATTGATGCTATTAATACCAATATAGGTATTACGAATTATGGGAAGTAGAGCATAAAGAGTTAAAGCAACTATGGCAGGTATTTTCCCAATTCCTCCTAAAAATGGTACAGAAATTAAAAACCCGAAAATTGCTAAACTGGGGATGGTTTGAATAGCATTTGCTAAACCCAAAATAGGAGGAGCTAGTTGTGGTTGACGAGTGATAAAAATACCCACAGGAAGACCGATAGAAATAGCTATTGTCATAGCTATGATGACCAATATTAAATGTTCTCCACTGTGAATAATCATTTGTGAACTGTACTGAAATAAAAACATGATTTTCTGCTGATTTTCTGCTAATTTTAGTTAATTTGTTCCCAACTTTTCGCCGCATTTAAACAAGCTAAAAAAGCCTGTGCTTCTGGATGTTGAGAATTGAGAAATTCTTTTCTTGTTCCTAATTCGACTAAATTTCCTTCATACATTAAACCAATTCTAGAGGCTAAAAAGAAAGCTTCTTGAATATCATGGGTGACAAAAATCACAGTTTTTCCTAATTGTTGTTGTAAATATTGAAATTGTTGTTGTAATTCCCAACGAGTGATAGGATCAAGTGCGCCAAAAGGTTCGTCCATTAACAGTATAGGTGGATCTGCGGCTAAAGCTCTAGCAACTCCCACGCGCTGACGTTGACCTCCTGATAATTGGTGGGGATAACGTTGAGCAAATTTTTCTGGTTCTAGTCCTACTAAGTTTAACATTTCATAGACTCTATTGTGAATTTTTTGGAGTGGCCATTTTTCTAAAGATGGTACAAGTCCGACATTTTCCGCAATGGTAAAATGAGGAAATAAACCTGTTTCCTGGATGACATAACCCATGCGTCTTCTTAATTTGATAGCATCCCAATTAGTTGTAGGTTTTGAACCTACTAAAACTTCTCCTTGGGTGGGTAAAAGTAAATGATTGATTAATTTTAAAGTTGTGGTTTTACCGCTACCACTGCGTCCCAATAAAATTAATGCTTCCCCTTGATAAATACTCAGATTTAAGTTAGATAATAGGGAACGGCGATTAATTTCTAAACTGACATTACGAAATTCCACTGTAATTTCTGATGTTGTAGACATGAGGATTTAGTTACATTTTTTAAAAATTAGTTAAATCGAATCAAAGTCTGATACTATAGTATAGTATTCAGATTTTTGAATCCTGACAGATGACTTGATGATTTTCATCAGAAACACCGTTATTTTTCTATGTTTTGATGATTAGATATCATAATTATACATAGGTTGGTGATGAGGTGAACTCTCAACTGAGTAGAGGTAATTAATTAGTCACTTAGTTGTGAGGATGTGATCATTTTTCCCCAGATTTTTGGTAATTTACATCAGATTTTGTGTCTGAGTAAGTATTCTCTACCTTTAGCATTTCTCAAGGTTTAGCAAGGAAGAAAATCTTGAAAAAAAGTCATTTTTCAGCCTTGACTTTTTAGAAAAAAGGTATACATTTAGAGAGATTCATTGTTGTAACGTTAATATTTTCTCCTTTAATTGAACTGGATCACAATAAACCAATTTACACCTATACAGGTAACTTCAACTAATGATATCAGATAAATTAATAAATATGACTACACCCAGCCAGCTATCAGAAAAGATTGTTTTAGATGGAAAAACATTTATTTCCGCAGAAAAATTACCAATTCCAGAATGGCCTTGTGTTGTCAGTGAAAGACCACAACCAACGCTGACAGTTAAAGATGATGATTTATTTTTGGTGACGGATACTCTAGGGAATATTTCTAATTCTAGTATGGGACTGTTTTGTCGTGATACTCGGTTTTTGAGTCGCTTAGAATTACAGATTAATGGGCGATCGCCTGTATTACTGAGTAGCACTACTGACAAGGGTTTTGCTCTATCGGTTTTATGTACAAATCCCCAAATCACAGAGGAGTTAAAACCTGATACAATTGGTATCTGTCGGGAAATTGTTCTCAATGGCGCACTATTTGAAGAAATAGAAATAGCGAACTATAGCACCACCACCATTAATTTTGAACTAAGTCTCAGCTTTGATACTGATTTTGTAGATTTATTTGAAGTTCGCGGTCATATTCGGGAAAAACGGGGACAAATTTTACGTTTAATAGAAAAAAATACAGAACACCAAAAAGAAGAATCCCTAACTCTAGCCTATCAGGGTTTAGATAATTCAATCATGGAATCGCTGATTCAATTCCAACACCGACAACCGGATGATTTTCAAGGTTATACTGCGATTTGGCGGCTAGAATTAGGCTCTCACGAAACCCAAAAGCTCGGTTATCGTTTGAATTTATTAATTAATAACAATGGTGGTTCAACGGTAAATCCAGCTATTACCTTAGCACAAGCCAAAGCCTCGGAGATGATGGAGGAGCAAAGTTGGGTACAACAAATTACCCGCATTAGTTCCGATAAAAGTCTTTTCAATCGAGTTATTGAAAGAGCAGAACAAGATATTTATTTATTACGCCAATCTTTTGGTAAATATAAAACTGTTTCTGCTGGTGTACCTTGGTTTTCTACTTTATTTGGCCGGGATTCTATTATTACCGCTTCCCAAACATTGATGTTAAATTCCCAAATTGCTAAAGAAACATTGATATTATTAGCTGATTATCAAGGGAAAAACGAAGATGAATGGAAGGAAGAAGAACCAGGAAAAATTTTACACGAATTGCGTTTAGGAGAAATGGCGCGGTGTCAAGAAATTCCCCATACACCCTATTATGGGACAATTGACGCGACTCCATTGTGGTTAATGTTATATGCTGAATACTACGCCTGGACTCATGATCAAGAAACCTTAGCAGCACTTTGGCCGAATGCTTTAGCCGCCATGAATTGGATAGATCGGAATATGCAAAAAACCGGTTATCTTAGTTATTATCGGCGGTCAAAACGTGGTTTAAATAATCAAGGTTGGAAAGATTCTGGTGATTGTATTGTTAACTCAAAAGGAGAATTAGCCACAGGTCCAATTTCTCTATGTGAAGTTCAAGCCTATGTCTATGCTGCTAAAGTTAAATTAGCCGAAATTGCGAAAATTAAAAAACAGCTAGATTTAGCAGAAATTTGGTTAGAAGAAGCTAGAGACCTAAAAACTCGTTTTAATGAAGATTTTTGGCTAGAAGATCAAGATTTTTGTGCTTTAGCTTTAGACGGAGAAGGTAAACCAGTAGATAGTATTACCTCCAACCCTGGACATTGTTTATCTTTAGGAATTTTTCTCCCAGAAAAGGGCTACAGTGTAGCCGAAAGATTACGAGCGCCTGATATGTTTAATGGTTGGGGAATTAGAACTTTAAGTAGTTTATCACCAGCTTACAATCCCATGGGTTATCACATTGGTTCAGTTTGGCCTCATGATAATAGTTTAATTGCCATGGGATTAAGAAGTTTAGGTTTAATTGATCAATCTTTGGAATTATTTCAAGGGTTATTTGATATGACTTCCCAGCAACCTTATCAACGACCACCAGAACTATTTTGTGGTTATGAAATGAAATGTGATAACGCACCAGTACAGTATCCTGTTGCTTGTACACCCCAAGCTTGGGCTACCGGTAGTATCTTTCAATTATTACAAATGATCGTGAATTTAGTCCCAGACGCGCAAAATAATTGTTTGCGAATTATTGACCCGGCTTTACCAGAATCCATTAATCGTTTATCATTACATAATTTGCGTGTTGGTGGGACTATTTTGGATTTAGAATTTGAGCGTTCTGGTAGCACTACCGCTTGTCGGGTTGCGAAAAAACGCGGTAATTTACGGGTAGTGATTGAAGCCTAACCTAAATAGTCTGAATCAGGATTTACAGGATTTAAATATCTACAGGATGACTAAGCTGTTACAAACCTAATAATCTTGTGGCGCGGGCATCTTGCCCGCTAGAATCATACTTAATGCAGTATAGTAATTATTATCAAGTTAAGCTCCTTCTGAATGATCAATTTTCTGGCTAGGAGAAGATTCATAAAGAGCATCTAACTTTTCTCTTGCATCTTCAACATTAATTGAACGCATTACCAACAAAGGTTCTTTAATTATATTACCAGCACTGTCTAACAATTCAGGGTGGGGAACATATTGTCTTCTAGCTGCATAATAACCAAAACCACCTCGTGATGATTGGTTGCTAGAATAAGTCCTTTCCCTGTCAAAACTGAACATAATCAAATTCCGAATTAAATTACCAACGGCTATAAATGCCAGAACGGTAAAAGCTAAAATATAGAGTAGGTGTAGCATTGAATTTTCCTCCAGAATAGCAAGGTTGAGAATGTTTTTTTTGTAAAACTTAAACTCCGTAAATAAACTATCTACGGTAAAAGAGAATGTAAAATCCTGTACTTATGCCCCTATGTTATTTAGTGCAATCCTTATATTTAAGTTAAGGTAACATGAGAGACATGATTTTTTTATGAAAACAATGTTAAGAATTGTCTAGCGGACATATTTTGACGATATTTAGTTGACTGAGATTGATTTAGATTTGTTTAAAGGCTTTATAATTCCTTTAATTGACCTAAACGCATTCCCACACCCCAACATTCTGTAACCAATTGATGCCAAGGTGTTACAGTTGACATATCAATTCCCACTTGTTTACCTGTAACTGTAAACAATATCTTTGCTGTGTTGAGTTCATTTTGTGCATTTTTAACTCGTTGTAATAAGTTAAGCTGCTCTTCTTCACTCATAAAAGGGATTTTCTCATTTTCCAGAATTTGGTCATATCGCTCAAACCAATATTGAAAATCCTCTAACAGCGGTTGTAAGACGGCTTCCAGTAAATCAGCATTTGGTAGATTCGATTCCTCCATATATGAGAAGCATATTTCCTAATTTTTTTTATATTAACGTTATTTACGATTCTTAACAATCAGTTCATAACTTCCTATCTGAAAAAATCTGTAACAATAGTGTACAAAGCACAATTATATAAATTTGGCAATAGGGTTGTAAAGCTCTTTAGGAGTAACTTTAGATACCTCTAAAGGAGGATATCAACCTCACGAAAAAATCATCTGTCCCAAAGAGAGGACTTTAGTCCTGACTAGGAGCTAAGTGGAGTTTTTTCCTAAATTTAGGAGAAACCATAGCCAGTAGACTATTATTTAGTTGTAAAGATATTTTTTGTCAATTCTATTTTTAACACTTCGCCAAAAGTTTAACAGCCAATGTCGCCAAATCAAGAAACCGCAGCAGCCGCAAAAATCTATTTACCCCGTACCAGCGAGTCAGAAACATTAAAGAAGATTCGCCACACAGCTTCCCATATAATGGCCATGGCAGTACAAAAGCTGTTTCCCAAAGCGCAAGTCACAATTGGTCCTTGGATTGAAAATGGGTTTTATTATGACTTTGATAGCCCAGAACCCTTCAGCGATAAGGATTTGAAAACCATTCAAAAAGAAATGGTCAAAATTATTAATCGTAAATTACCATTAATTCGGGAAGAAGTCAGCCGCGAGAAAGCACAAAAGCGCATAGAAGCTATTAAAGAACCCTATAAGCTAGAAATTCTGGCCGATATTAAACAAGAACCCATCACAATTTACCATTTAGGGGACCAATGGTGGGATTTGTGCGCTGGTCCTCATGTAGAAAATACCAGCGAAATTAATCCCAAAGCTATAGAACTAGAAAGCGTCGCAGGTGCTTATTGGCGCGGTGATGAGAAAAAAGCTCAATTACAGCGCATTTATGCCACTGCTTGGGAAACTCCCGAACAACTGGCTGAGTATAAACGTCGTCAAGAAGAAGCTTTACGCCGTGACCATCGTAAAATAGGGAAAGAATTAGGATTATTTGTCTTTTCTGACTTAGTTGGACCTGGTTTACCCTTGTGGACTCCCAAAGGGACCTTATTAAGGACAATTTTAGAAGACTTCCTCAAAAAAGAACAGTTAAAACGGGGTTATTTACCTGTTGTTACTCCCCACATTGCCAGAGTTGATTTATTTAAAACATCAGGACACTGGCAGAAATACAAGGAAGATATGTTTCCGTTAATGGCTGAAGATGAGGAAGCAAAAGCCATAGAACAGGGTTTTGTTCTCAAACCGATGAACTGCCCTTTTCATATCCAAATATACAAGAGTGAATTACGTTCTTATCGGCAATTACCGATGCGCTTGGCAGAATTTGGCACAGTTTACCGTTATGAAAAATCCGGGGAATTGGGTGGTTTAACTAGAGTACGTGGTTTTACTGTTGATGATTCTCATTTATTTGTAACTCCCGAACAACTAGATAGTGAATTTCTGAATGTTGTAGACTTGATTTTGAGCGTTTTCAAAAGTCTGCAATTAAAGAATTTTAAGGCTAGATTGAGTTTTCGTGACCCAGCCAGTGATAAATATATTGGTGGTGATGAAGTTTGGGATCAAGCAGAAGGGGCAATTCGTCGCGCTGTGCAACAATTAGGAATGGACTATTTTGTAGGAATTGGGGAAGCGGCTTTCTATGGTCCAAAACTCGATTTTATCTTCAGTGATGCTTTAGAACGAGAATGGCAATTGGGAACTGTGCAAGTAGATTATAATTTACCTGAGCGGTTTGATTTAGAGTATGTAGCTGAAGATGGTTCGCGTAAACGCCCAGTAATGATCCACCGCGCTCCCTTTGGCTCGTTAGAGCGGTTGATAGGGATCTTGATTGAAGAGTACGCAGGTGATTTTCCGTTATGGTTAGCACCTGTGCAAATTAGGTTATTACCCGTAGGTGATTTGCAGTTAGATTTTAGTAAAGAGGTGGCTGCGAAGATGGTTGCATTCGGTATTCGTGCGGAAGTGGACACCAGTGGCGATCGCTTGGGTAAGTTAATTCGCAACGCAGAGAAGGATAAAATCCCCGTGATGGCTGTAATAGGTGCGAAGGAAGTAGAAACCAACAGTCTCAGTATTCGTACCCGGGCTTCTGGCGAATTGGGAGCGATATCTGTAGATGAGGTTGTAAGTAAAATCACAGAAGCAATTGCTAACTTTAGTAACTTCTAAAAAAGTAGGCTGGGTAAATTTGTCGTTCCCAGTCTCCAGACTGGGAATACAATATCAGAAGTAGTCAAAGTCGTCCAAGTAGGTCGGGTAGAACGAAGTGAAACCCAACACCGGGTGAATTGCTCAATTATACTGCATATTAGCATGAGAGTGGGGTATAGATTATGCGGGCAAGATGCCCGCACCACAAGATTTTTATCATGAATATCTATACCTGACAATATCGGAAACTACTGCATCACGGAAACAATTCAATTATTAATTAAATTACATCAATACTCCTCAATAGTAGCTTGTTTTACAAATCAACAAGATACTTTAAAAAAGTTATCAAAAAACCTTTGACATGAAAAAGTAAATTAAAGTATACTCCGATAGGAAAGTATAAATATTGTTTACTAGGGTTATCAATAGTGAGTATTATGTCACATATCCAAGAGAACAGACAACAAAAAACTTTCTCTTTAGCAGAGACAGAAACTGGAAATACTTTACCATTCCAAAGGAAATTCAGTGCTTCAACTGAAAATAATTGTCACTGTTTTTGGCAATTGTGGCAATCACATCAAGGTTATCTTTACAACTGTTGTTTAAAATGGCTCAACGGTAATTCTCATGATGCGGAAGATGTAGTAAATCACGGAATGCTCAAAGCCTGGAATCAATGGATACAATGTACAAATAACATTAGACATCCTAAATCGTGGTTAGCTCAAATTACTTATAACTGCTGCATAGATTTCCGTCGAAAACGTCAACGAGAAGCTACAAAAATTGATAATATTGACGATATGCAGCTTGCAGATCATCCAGCACTTACTTGTAATTCAGCACTTCCTGAATCTCAGCTTTTGAATATGGAAATGGCCGCATATCTCAAGCATAAAATAGCATCTTTACCTGATAGGTTGCGCTATCCTTTGATTTTACATTGTTGTGAAAACAAATCCTATGGAGATATTGCTAAACAACTCACTATTTCTGAAGATAATGTTCGTAAATGTATTCAAGAAGCGCGGCAGATTCTACAAAAGCAGTTCAAGAAATATCTTGCGGGGGAAGATAACACTGCTGTTAACTCCTTTTCACCATTAAACACCGTGATTCCCATGGTAGAAGAATTAGAATCTGAGCAAATATGGAATCATAATTGGGAATCATCAATACCTACAAAAAGCCAACAGCAAGAAATTAATTACAAAGCAACTTTAATATGCCTGGAATCCTTACCACATCATTGGTACAATTGACTCAGCCATCTGGGCTAAAGATGAATGTTCAGTTATTTATAGCAGAAAAATCAGCCAGACAACAGCAGAAAATTATCGCTTTAAACAAGTACATTGAAAAATATCCTCAAGGATGGAAAAAAAGATTAGAATTAGCTGATTTGCTTTACGAAATAGGAAATTGGCAACAAGCCATTATTGAATATAATCAAGTAATTGAACGACAACCTCAACTACTTGATGTGCATCTAAAATTGGGGAAAATATTGCAGTTAATGAGACAAGAAAAAGAGGCTTGTAAAGCTTATGATAAAGCCCTATTTTTGTCTGAAAATTCGGTAACTCAGCATTATATACAAGGATTGATTGCAACTTGCAAAGGTGACAATGAAAAAGCTCTCACAGCCTTTAATTTAGCGGCTAGTTTAGAACCTGATCAAGTATTTCACCGACTGGCTTTGTCACAGGTATATCAAAATGTAGAAAATCCCCTGGGTATTCTCCGCAGCCTAGAGCCGGTTTTAGCAATTAATCCAGATGATGTTATGTCCCTGATTTACAGCTATGATGCCCTGATGGTGGTGGGGGATATACAAACGGCAAAAGAGAGGTTTAACAGCCTTATAGCCCTAGCTGGTGATGATTTTCGGGTAATACAACGACAAATAGATCAACGTTTGCTGGCGAGAATGGTATCTGCTGAAGAGGGAAAAATCACTAAAAAAATGATTACTTCTCTACTAGGAACAATTCCCCATAGTGTTGAAGTCCATAAATCCTTAGCCTACTATCACATTTTACGAGGGGATTGGGCGCAGGGGGTGAAGGTATTAGCCAAATATACCACAGAATCCCCCAATTATCCCTACGGTTGGTATTATTATGGGTGGTGCTTATTCCACACAGGGGAATACCAGCAAGGGGCAGAAATGATGGGGAAAGCGTATTATCTGTATCCCCATGATCGGGAAATTTATCGGAGTTTGTGTGAAATTTTACCCCTTGCACCTGATCCAGTGAAAAGTAAAACGATTCTTGCTTCCATAGTGGAGGAGATGTTAACGCGCTTTCCTGAATGCTGGAGTATGTGGACGACTGCGGGGCGGGTATTGGTGGAAGATTTTCCAGACATTGAACGGGGTTGTCAGGTTTCCCAACAGGGAACAAAACTACAACCCCAGTTAGCGGATACTTGGTTGCGTCATGGCCAGGTCTTGATTTTGGCTCGTAAACATCGGGAAGCCCTGGAAGCCTTAAAAAAGGCATGGGAGCTTTTACCAGATGGCGGTTATTTGCAATCCGTACCAGCGGCGTTTTGGTTGGGGGAAAGTTATCGAGTTTTGAAAAATGCTAAGGCTAGTAAACGGTGGTGGGAGGTAGCTGCTCAAGGATGTCAGGAGTTGAGGTTATTTAACCCGGCTATGGCTGATTACTGGTTAGGGAGGGTGATGATGGGTTTGGGGGATAAGTCGGGGGCTAGACAGGCTTATACAGGAGCTTTGAGTCAGCAGTTGTTGTATCCGCTGCGTGGGGAGGTGGAGAGAATTTTGGAGAAGCTTAAAAGGTAAGATAGGTAAGGGTTATGGCGATTTAGGGTGGTTTTTTTGGGGGGGAAATTTGTCCTTAACTCGAAAAATTCACAAATGGGGGGAGTAAAACGTCTAAATAGTGTGGGAAGAAAAAAACCCAATTCAACAGAAACTAATCAAGAGGAAAAATCCATGAAGAAACTAGTACATTTTATGCTAGTTACAATGCTAGTAATTGTCGGTGTTTTCACACCTTCAGTGACAAGTGCAAATGCACAAACCTCAAATACATTCAACAAAGTAGCTTTACAAGCTGACACAGGAAAATGGCTTTCTCGTTGCCGTAATTGTCAGAATGTTATAGGTAATAATCCTGATACGGCTACAATTCACATTACCAAACCTACAAATGATCAACCTTATGCCCAATTTGAAGTTGTGAATGTAGGTAACGGTAAAATTGCTCTCAAAGCAGATACTGGTAAATATTTGGCCAGATGTAATAGTTGCATTGTTGGTGGTAGTTCTCCCGATTCTGCCACAATTCACGTTACAGATCCTTCTCCGTCTTATGCCCAATTCACTCCAGAATTATTGGACAATGGTAAATATGCTCTGAAAGCAGACACAGGCAAATATTTAGCAAGATGCAATAGCTGTTCTCCTGGTGCAGCTTATCCTGATACTGTAACTATTCATGTTGACAGTCCTGTAGGTGCTAGTTATGCTCAATGGAATATGATTCCTATTTTTAAATAGTGCGATAGCGAAGCGCTCCGCAGAAATCGCTGATCTTGTAGGGTGCGTTAATGAAATGTAACGCACCTTATGTATGTTTATTTACTGATTTTCTACGTTTTTGTCCGTGGTTGATAGCCTTTCCCTTGTTTGCTCACCAATCAATCAACTTAATTTGGTATAAACTGGGTTTTGTTACTATAATTTATGTTTCTAAATCTTTAATTGCCTTTTGAACCTTTCATCTGAGATATTATGCTATTAACAGTGGTTAAATAAGTTTAATTTATGTATGCCAGCTAAAGATTTATTTCATAATACAGTTAAAACAGCCCTGACAAAAGATGGATGGACAATAGATGTTTATGATGAGTTTTTTAGTCGGAAGTTTATTCAAAGAATAATTGGCGAATATGACCTAAAATTACTGATTTTTAACCCAGATCAAGAGGAGATTGTGATATGGAGAGACTAAATTACAAAGAAATAGTCCAAACAATTCTGGAAGGTCACGCAAGAAATCGCCCAAATAATCAAACAGAAGTTAAATTGATATTTGATACAGAGCGCGATCATTATCAAGTTATTAATATTGGTTGGCAAGAACTAACGCGAATATTTGGTTGTATTATTTACGTAGAAATTAAAGATGGCAAAATTTGGATTGAACGCGATGGCACAGAAATCGGAGTAGCTAATGAATTAGTAGAAGCTGGAGTTCCTAAACAAGATATAGTTTTGGGTTTTAAAGCTCCATACAAACGGAAATTTACCGATTTTGCTGCTAGTTGAACCGTATATAATTCCGGTAAAATAAGGTAATTAGGGAAGGAACTTACAGATGGAGTATGGGATAGCGATCGCTTGATCTTGTAGGGTGCGTTAATGAAATGTAACGCACCAACCTTATGATTAAATTCGGTGATTTTGCTAGTAAATAAACCACGGTTTTTATTTCGCGCAATCTCTCTTAGAGATCCCGATGGTAGACGCAAAGAGAAGAAGGTAAAATGTGGTTTAAATCGCCGAAAACCGCCGGCACAATAGAGGAAAAAGCAGTAGGGTTTTAATATTTCTAAACCCCTACTTTATCAAATCAAAAAATTCAGGATTTTTGAGAAAATTGATTGTTTAACTTTTTTGATGACAAGTAACGCTCTCTACCCCTGCTAAATCCAAAATTGGCGCGATCAAATCTTCCCGCTTTACTGCCATAATATGCACTCCTTGACACAATTGTTTAGCAATTTGTACCTGTTCGGCGGCAATTTTCATTCCTTCTGTGAGGGGATATTTTGCTTTAGCTAATCTCTCAATAATGTGTTCAGGAATATTCACACCAGGAACAGCTTTATTAATAAATTGGGCATTTTTTGCCGATTTCAAGAGAAAAATTCCGGCCAAAATTGGTTTATTATAACCATAGGCAATTTTATCCATGAACTTTTCTAATATTTCAAAATCAGTAATTAATTGACTTTGAAAAAATTGCGCTCCGGCTGCTATTTTCTTTTCAAACCGACTTTGTAAACCAGACCAACTGGGAGATTGAGGATCTACCGCCGCTCCCGCAAATAAGTCTAATTTACCATCAGTTAAAGGTTTTTCATTAAAATCAACTCCTTGATTCATGTTTCTAATTAACTGCAATAATCGCACAGCTTCTAAATCAAAAACAGCTTTGGCTTGAGGATGATCACCTGCTTTTACCGGGTCGCCAGTTAAAGCTAAAATGTTATGGATACCCAAAGCATGAGCGCCCATTAAATCAGCTTGTAATCCAATTCTATTGCGATCGCGGCAAGCAAACTGACAAATCGGCTCAATCCCATTTTGCAGTAAAATTGCCGAAGCTACCAAGGAAGACATCCGCATCACAGCGCGGCTACCGTCAGTAATATTGACAGCATGAACTCTCCCCTGAAGAGTCGCCGCCATTTCTATGGTATGGGTGATATCTCCCCCTTTGGGGGGTGCAACTTCAGCGGTAATGAGAAAATCCCCTGCGGCTACGGCGGTGCGGAAGTTGTTTAATGTACTGGTGCTATAGCTATTCTGCATGATGCAAATTTAATTTTGAGGTTTTCTTAAAGGTAAACTGAATTACACTTTCTAGTTTAAACCTTAGTATGAGTCAGATCCCTGACTGGTCAAAGAGGTAGGGAATCTAACATCTATACAATTCTAATTATAACGGCACTGTATAACCTAGTGCTGCTTTTACATCTGCTAAGGTTTGATTAGCTATAGCCTCGGCTTTTTCTTTACCATCTTTTAAAACTGACTCTAAATAGCTTTTATCTGCCATTACCTCCTGATATTTATCCTGGATTGGTTTTAAAGCATTAATCGCTGTTTCTGTTAACAAAGGTTTGAATTGTCCCCAACCCATATCTGCACATTCGGCCGCTACGGTTTCCTTCGTTTTTCCCGCTAATAGGGTATACAGGGTTAATAAATTATGACATTCGGGACGTTCTACATCATCAAAGGTTAAACCGCGTACTGGATCAGTTTTACAGCGTTTAATCTTATTGACAATTTGCTCAGGTGAATCTAAAACATTAATGCGGCTTAATTCCGAAGGATCGGATTTTGACATTTTCCGTGTTCCATCTGTCAAACTCATTACCCTTGCACCTTCCTTTCTAATCAAAGGCTCTGGTAACTTTAATACAGGTTTATTTTTAGCAAATTGATGATTAAACCTGTTAACAATATCCCGCGCCAGTTCTAAATGTTGCTTTTGATCTTCACCGACAGGAACTTTATCCGCTTGATAAAGCAAAATATCCGCAGCCATTAATACTGGATATGTCAATAAACCAGCGCTGACATTTTCACCTTGTTTAAGTGCCTTTTCCTTAAATTGAATCATGTCCTGTAGCCAATTCAAGGGAGTAATACAGTTGAGTAACCAACAAAGTTCACTGTGGGCAGAAACATGAGATTGCACAAAAATGTGAGAATATTGTAAATCAATGCCGCAGGCTAGATATAAAGCCGCAATGGTGTAGGTATCAACCGCTAAAGTGGCGGGATTATGTGGTACAGTGATGGCGTGTAAATCTACCACACAAAAGAAATTTTCATACTGATCTTGAATTTCTACCCAGTTACGAATCGCACCTAAATAGTTACCTAAGTGTAAGTTACCAGTTGGTTGAACTCCCGACAGAACGCGCTGCTTACCCATAATTATCCGTTATTTATCTCCTCTTCCCCGCTTTGTCAATGGGGCGGTTACAAATGATAACATAATATTTCCTCCAGAGAAATGTAAATGATATTCAGGGATGTTATACGTTGTAGCATTTTTTAGTTTTAACCCATCTGCTCTGGGAATGTGCTATAATGCCTTTGTATAAATAACTGTCCTGTCATTCAACCCTATAAATTCATGGATATTGCTGTAATTGTTAAATTTCTCGCTCCCTGTCTGCCTTTTTTGCTGACTGTAGGTAACAAAGCTGTAGAAGGTGCTTCCCAGAAAGTCGGTGAAGACGTTTGGAATAAGGACAAGGCTATTTGGGGTAAATTACAGCCTAAAGTGGCAGCTAAAGCAGCAGCGATAGAAGCAGCAGAGGATGTAGCTAAAAACCCAGAAAAGCAAAGTTATCAAACAGCTTTAGAGGTACAACTGGAGAAGATTTTAGAAGCAGATACAGAATTAGCTAAAGAAATAGCTGCGATTTTAAAAACACAAAAATCTGATGATAGTTTTTCTAGTGTTAATGCTCAATCTTAGGATGAGAGCACACAGATTAATGCAGGACGTGACGTTATTAACCCAAATTTGAGTAGGACTTATAACAACAACCCAAAGTAACCGCCAATATTGCTGTTTTTGGTGCTGCACAGCAAGAAATATTGGCTATTTTAGAAAGCAGCACCAAACAAGAATCTCCAGGGGTTTTCAAAGCAAGTAACTACCATAGTAAAAGTTTGGTTAATTGGCAAGGAAGAGAAGAAGAAATTGCCAATTTAAAACAATGGTTAAATAAGCAAAATATACCTCTCATTGGTATTGAAGGTATTGGCAGCATTAACGCCGGGTGAAATGGTGCTAACAATTAAACAAGCTAAACGCTTCCAAGAACTGCGATTAGACAAAGTATTGAATTTTGCGAATGGTGGTGTTGTGGGAGGTGGTCAAAATTTAGGCAATGAAATCGGGTCTAAAAACATGACCATAAATATCCCCGTCACTGTAGAAGGCGGCGGTGATAGCTCAGTTAATGTTCCACAATTGCAAAATTCTCTAAGGTCGGTTGTACTGGCGGAAATCCAAAAACAACAGCGTCCTGGCGGAGCGTTGAATAGGTAATTATCTGTGCAGTCTCACCCTCAAATCCCAACCCCGATCCTTTAATTGTTGGCGGGAAAGCGTTTTGCTTCCACGTTGTTGCCCTATCTCGACAATATAAAAAAGTGATTTTGGAATATTCTCGACCCGAAAATTAAAAATACATCTTACCGCTGAATGTTCTTCGGGTCGTTTGCCCGTCTCTGTTTCCCCGACGGCGATAACTGTCCCTGACTCGTTTTCGATAACTACTGGGATTTTACCCATTATGTCGTTAAATCCACCTGTTCCATAGCACTCGTCCCCATCTGCAACAATATTAGATGAGATTAATTCTAAGTGTCCAGTCAATGTATCGCCATTTTGTGCATTTTGTGCGATCGCGTAAGGGCTAGGTATTGCGACCATCAACATAGTTCCGATAATTATTTTGTGCAACATAAATTAGATCAGATTGGTTATTTATTTACAATACCAATCTGATTTACC
>JBJUHT010000049.1:0-21480 GCA_046070105.1 Dolichospermum sp. | reverse complement strand
GGCTATTATAAAATTCAATCATTCTTTTCATATTGTAGAAAATTAATGAATTTGAAAAATTGTATGCCCAAGAGTCTCTATTTGTTTGAAGTCCATTAGAAGAAATATCAAAAATAGTTCTGGTAGTTGCGTCTTTTTTATCACCTAAAGAAATGAAACTTTCAAAATCATCATTACGTTGATTAATCCAATCATAATTTTCATTAGGGGTAATTTCTGACCATTGGATAGTAGAAACATTACCAAAAGTTTTAATAATATCTAATTTTTCTTTTTGACTTAAATAATCACCAATATCATGATAAAATAACTTACATTCCTGTTTTTGTTCAGGATTTTTGATTAATAAAATAATCGCAATAGTAGTTCTTGTACCTTCACCAAAAACATTACCTTTTTCTTGTCTTCTTTGTTCTCCCGAAGTTCTTGCATTACCACGTAAATTAAAACAATAAATACTGGTAAATTCATCAACTAAACATTTTCTAAAACCATCCATTGCATTATTATCAATGAATGAACCATTACTCACAAAACAAACTATACCTTTATCTTTAATTCTATCACTTCCCCATCTAAAACCGCGAATATAAGAATCATAAAGACTGTTTTTATTAGTAGCAGTAGAATATTTAGCATAAGTATCAGCAATTCTGCTATCTAACTGATCATATTTAAGATTTTTATTACCATCATTTTCGCTTTTTTGTCCAGCAGAATAAGGAGGATTACCAATAATCACAGTAATATCATTTTGCTTTTGATTAATCACCCGTTGATTATTTTCCGGGAAAATCTTTTCTAACAAATAACCATCATTTTCAGACATTTGAAAAGTATCAGTTAAAACAATTCCATTAAAAGGTTGATACCCCCCCTGATTAAAGGGAGGGGAATCTAAGCCCCCCTTTGCAAGGGGGGTTGGGGGGTATTGAGTTAAAAAATGATAACTTTCCTCAATATTAATCGCAGCAATATAATAAGCTAACAAAACAATTTCATTACAATGCAACTCATAACTAAATTTCCGTTGTAAATCTTCCCGTTTTATTAACCCACTTTGCAACAACCGCACCATAAAAGTACCCGTACCAGTAAAGGGATCTAAAATATGTACACCCTCATCAGATAAACCCACACCAAACTCTTGTTTTAAGGCAAAATCAGCACTTTTAATAATAAAATCTACCACTTCCACCGGAGTATAAACAATCCCCAATCTTTCCACCAATTTAGGAAAAGCAGCACGGAAAAATTTATCATATAATTCAATAATAATCCTCTGTTTTCCTTCTGCATTATCAATACCACTAGCGCGTTCTCGCACACTTTGATAAAACTTTTCTAAAGTCTGCACATCCTTTTGCAAAGATTGACCTTCTAACACATCTAACATTCTTTGCATGGTTTGAGAAACCGGGTTAAATTTAGTAAATTCATACCCTTCAAACAAAGCATCAAACACAGGTTTAGTAATTAAATGTTGAGATAACATTTCAATAGCTTCTTCTGCGGTGACATTGGGATTAATATTTTGATGTAACCCTGTGAGAAAATCATCAAAAGCTGTTTTGGCTGCTGATTCAGAACTTTCTAATAATGCTTTAATTCTGGAAGTGTGACTTTCAGCAATTTTCGCTACATCTTTAGCCCAATCTTCCCAATAACGACGATTACCACATTTAGTAACTATTTTCGCATAAATCGCATCACGCCATTCTTCAATGGGGAAATTTAACTCTAATTGTTGATAGGAACTTCCCGTATTTGTAGAAGTAGAATTATCATTTTTTTCCCTACCTCCCACCCCAACCACACTAATTTTATTAGGACGACGTTTATTCAGATCAATTTTATTGACAGTATCATTAAATCTATCATCATGGGCGCGTAAAGCCTGTAAAACTTGCCAAATCACCTTATATTTTTCATTATCCTTTAAAGCGACATCAGGAGACATATCAGCAGGAATACCCACAGGTAAAATAATATAACCGTATTTTTTCCCCTCAGATTTTCTCATCACTCTACCAACGGACTGTACCACATCCACGACGGAATTACGAGGAGTGAGAAACATCACAGCATCCAACGCGGGAACATCCACCCCTTCCGATAAACACCGCGCATTGGATAAAATACGACAGGTATTACTCCCTTGGGGGGGTTCAGCTTTTAACCATTCTAATTTTTCAGTTCTTTGTAAAGAGTTTTGAGTACCATCAACGTGGTCTAATTCACATTCTAAAACTGTTTCATCATCGGGGTTTAATTGTTGATAATCATTGATAATATTAGCGAATAATTTAACAATTGTTTTTGAATTTTCAATACTCCGAGAAAAAGCAACTGCGCGTTTCATGGGGTTATTATCTTCTATATCTTCTCCTTCCACATCTTTAAGTAAACGTTTAGCTAAACCATTCCAACAACCGACAATTTTAACCGCATCTTGTAAATTTAATTCATTATTTGCATCTGCTAATTGTTGTTGAAAAGTTGCACTCACAAATTTTTCATCAACAGCTAACACCATCACTTTATAATCAGTTAATAAACCAGTGCTAACAGCTTCACCAAAACCTAAACGATGAAATTCTTTACCGTAGATAGGTACATCATCCATTGAACATAAAAAAGCCTGATTTTCTTTAGCTTGAACTTTGGTATCATCGCTGTAAATTTTAGGAGTTGCTGTCATGTAAAGCCGTTTTTTAGCTTTGATAAAATCCTGATTATGTACCCTAACAAAATAAGATTCATCTGTTCCCGCAATAGTTACACCTGTAGTTCTATGTGCTTCATCACAGATGATTAAATCAAATTCTGGTAAACCAATTTTTTGCGCTTCCGATATTGCTTGAATTGATTGATAGGTGGAGAAAATAACGGTTAATTCTGGTTGATTTTTAGATTGAATACTTTGATATGATTTAATAATATCTTGAGCGTTAGTTGTGGGAGGAAAAGCTAAATCATTAACTGTCATTTCCGCAACATCATCATTTTGAGACTTTTTCTTACTTTTCCCCACATTCACATCAGAACAAACTGCGATACTATGAAAATTAATATCACTTTCTGCTGTCCATTCTCTTAAAGTTTGGGAAAGTAAAGAAATAGAAGGAACTAAAAACAGAATTAAATTATTTTCTCTAGGGAAATTTTCAGCAATTTTCAACGCAGTAAAGGTTTTACCAGTACCGCAGGCCATAATTAACTTACCTCTATCTGCATTTTCAAACCCCGTGAGGACTTTTTCTAAAGCAGTTTGTTGATGGGGAAGAATGCGTTTTTTTGGTTTAAGTTCTAAATTATCAGGATTTTCAATACTGTATTTATCCCAGTCAATGGGACTATTTTGTAAGTCATGAATAGTAGCAAGAACAACAGGAATTTGTTGATTTTTTAAAGCTGCTAAGGCGTGTTTACTCCATTTATTTGTAGTGGAAATTATCATGCGTTTTTTAAATAAATTTGTGCCGGAAGCGGTGAAAAATGAATCTATATCTGATTTTTCTACAGTGTGATCTGGACTATAACATTTACATTGAATGGCACAATAATCTCCAGTATAGCGTTCTACTGCTACTAAGTCTATACCTGTATCTGGCATATTTCCCCGTTTAGGAAAATCCATCCATAACCAAACTTCGCTAAAATGATCTTTATAAAAATTTTCAGTTTTCAGATAATTTAACATTAAACGTTCAAATTTATCACCTAAATCACGGGGAGAGGTGGAATTTTGTCTAAATTCATCTAAGATTGTGTTAATAGTCATTTTTAGTTTTTCCTATTTTTTGATATTTTTATATATTTTTTTGTCTGAATCAGATGTCCAGGATTTAAAGATTTACAGGATTGTGATTGTTTAATTTTCTGTTTGTATCAGATATTTAAAGAAACTATATCATTATTTAATCCATATTTATCATCTTTTCCTAAACCAGAAGTTGAAAAATTACATCCTATAAATCCTATCATCCTGGTTATCCTGATTCAGGCAATAAGAATATAATAACTACACTTACGTATAGTTGTAAAGGTCTGATGGCATTAAATTATATTAAATTGTATGAATTTGTATTAAATTATGCTGATTTTTGAGCAAAAAAAAATTCCATATTTGCATCTGAGAGGAAAATATAGAAAAGATAGAAAAGATCATTAATACTGACATTATGCAATACCAAAAACAGACTCAAATCTGTTATTTCACAGAATACAATCTATGAGTTATAATGAGAATAACAGTTTGAGCTATCTACCAAGATTATAATTATAGTAAGTCCGTAAATCGGCCATCGTTTTGCAAAGTTTTCAGGATTTGCTTAATTTCCTGAGTACGATCCTTTTTCACTACTAGAGTAACATTGCGATCGCGGACAATGACCACATCTTCTAAACCGATAGTAACAATTACATCATCAGAATTGGAGGCATAAATAATAGCTCCTTGAGTATCCAAGCAAACATGAGTAGCAAGTTCTACATTAGGATTATTTTCTTGTTTGAGTAAACGTTCAATAGCATTCCAATCACCCAAATCATCCCAACCAAATGCCACAGGTAAAACATAAGCTAAACTAGTTTTTTCCATCAGCGCGTAATCTATACTTTTTTTAGGTAATTGGGGGTAAATATCAGGGCCATATTGTTGTAAAGGTTGGATAATATCTGGTGCATGGATATGTAATTCTGATAAAACGACACTGGCTTGAAAAACGAACATTCCACTGTTCCAGCTAAACCGTCCCGTAGATAAAAAAGTTGCGGCCGTTTGGCGGTCGGGCTTTTCAGTAAAACGGTGAACATGATAAGCTGGCAAGTTATTAAAACTACATAATTTTTCACCCTGCTCAATATAACCATAGCCAGTTGATGGAAAATTAGGTTTGATCCCCAAAGTCACTATAGACGGGGTACTTCTTGCTAACTCGGTAGCAGCAGACAAGGTAGCTAAAAATACCTCTGGGTCAGAAATCCAGTGGTCTGCCGGAAAAAAACCAATGACAGCGTTTTCTCCGTAACGCTTTTTAATTTCTAAAGTAGCCCAAGCAACAGCGGCGGCGGTGTCGCGTCCTAAAGGTTCAATGAGTAAATTGGATTCTAGTAAATCAGGAAGTTGTTCTCTGACTCCTTGGCCAATGGTACTAGAGGTAATTACCCACAAGTTTTGCCAACCGTCAGCCAGTGGTAACAATCTTTCAGCAGTTGCTTGTAGTAAGCTTTTAGAGCTACCATCAAGACTTAAAAATTGTTTAGGTCTGTTGAGTCGGCTCAAAGGCCAAAAACGTTCACCCTTACCACCTGCTAAAATCACAGGAAAAAATAAATTATTCATGTTGAAAAGTACACCCAATGCAGAACAATACAAGTTTACATCCATTTAATTTAATTTTGAATTTTGGATGATCTTGACTGATAATTTCAGTTAGTTAAGTATGTTGTCATGATCACAGATTAAAACTGTGAGCGGGGCAAAAATAGACAATAGCAGATACTGTTCTAAAATTGAAAATTTGTGCGGTGGCAATATTTAGAGATTGCATTAACATACATTTACGGAGTGGTTGAGTGGGGAGAAAATTGTGATTAAACAAATTCAATGGTTAGAAAATCAGGTCATAGCTCAACAAGTAACAGTACCAGAGCAGGAGGTGAAACAGCCGGCGGTGCAAAAGTCTGAAAATCAGACAACAATTGCACAAGTACCGTTGTCAACGCAATCAGTCTACTCTTCTCGTCAGGTTGTAGAATCAGTAGGTGCTCTTCCCAACGAACTCTATGAGCGACTAGGCTTGTCAATTCCCCGCTGGTTATTGTGGGTACTAACCACTGTTTTAGGCATAACTATATCTGGTTTATTAGTATCCAGTTTAGCGCTATGGACTCCTTTATGGAGTAATTTAGACCAAACGCAAGATGATGAATTTGGTTCTCATAAACAAGATCAAGTCAAAATACCTGGCGGTTTATGGACTCAGTTCTCTCAGTATAAACTATCAAGACCCATGAATATTTTAATTATGGGTATTGAACCAGTTGCTGGAACTGTAGAGGGTTCACCGGAAAGTTTTGTTGGTAAAAGTGATACCATGATGTTAGTGCGGCTCAATCCTGGTGATCAATCTATTCGGGTTTTGTCAATTCCGAGAGGAACAATGATAGCTATCCCGGAACAGGGCTTAACTCAGGTATCTGAAGCTAATGCTAAGGGAGGTCCAGTTTTAGCTGCACGGGTAGTTAGTCGGAGTTTGAACAATGCTCCCATAGATAGATATATTCGGATTTCTACTAATGGTTTCCGTCAATTAGTTGACCAGTTAGGTGGGGTAGATGTATTTGTCCCCCAAACTATGAATTATCAGGACTACTCAGGTGGCTTGTCAATAAATTTAGTCAGCGGTTGGCAAAATCTTAATGGTGAACAAGCAGAACAGTTTGCCCGCTTTCGTGAAGTAGGTATGGGAGATTTACCTAGAGTTCAGCGACAACAGGCATTAATTACTGCCTTAATGCAAAAGCTCAACAGTCCGACTGTTGTACCCAGGTTGCCGCAGCTAACTCGCATTATGCGAAAGTATTTTGATACCAACCTCAGAACAGAGGAAATGATGGCATTGGCGAATTTTTCCGTGAATGTGCAACGGGATAATTTCCAAATGGCCATGTTACCTGGTGGTTTTAGTAAGTTTAGTCAAGATAGTAATAGCTATTGGTTAAATATGACCGGTCAACAAAGCTTATTAAATGATTTTACTGGTGTCAATGTCGCTGCTATTACATCAGATACCAGACCTATTTCTGTCCAGAAAGTTGCTGTTCAAAATACTACTAATCAACCCCAGCTAACGCAAAGAGTAATTACGTATCTTAACCAGAAAGGTTTTACTAATGTTTACCAAGTACCAGACTGGCCGGATACCCAACGTCAAACTCAGATTATTGTCCAAAAAGGCAACCGTAAAGCAGGAATTGATTTACAAAAAGTTTTAGGGTTAGGACAAGTGGAGGTTTCAGGAAACGGTGATCTAGAATCTGATCTCACAATTCGTATTGGTCAAGACTGGAAATAGTTAGTAGTCAGTTGTCAGTGGTAAGTTGTCTGTTGTGAAGAACAATAACTAATGACAACCAAAAACTGACAACTAATAAGTAAATGACGACTGACAATTAACAATTAACAATTAACAATTAACAAATTTATGAACAAGACTTTCTTAAAGCTTTTGAGTTTAATATTACTTGTGATCGGAGTAGGATTGTTACTAATTATCAATCCTGAACCAGTTTTAGCTCAAGTTAATACTATTAACTACAGTAATGCTAACTTAGAAAATCGTGACTTTTCCTATACTGATTTTGTCGGTGGCACTTTTGTTGCAGCGGAAATGCGGAGAACAAATTTCCAAGGTGCAAATTTAACTAATGCTGTTTTTACGAAAGGTGTGTTATTAAAAGCCAATTTAGAAGGTGCAAATTTAACAGGTGCTTTAGTTGATCGTGTCACCTTGGATGGTGCTAATCTCAGAAATGCTATCTTGACAGCAGCAACTTTGACCCGCAGTCGCTTTTATGATGCGGATGTCACTGGTGCTGATTTTACAGACGCAATTATTGATCGTTATCAAGTATCACTACTATGTAAAAGGGCGGATGGTGTTAATCCTGTAACTGGTATTTCTACGCGCGACAGTTTAGGTTGTAGATAGGAAAGTTACAGTAATTTTCAGGTGAATAAGCCAAAATTTAAACTTTTTAAATTTTAAATCCTGGACATTGATTTAAGATTATGTATTATTTTACATAATCTTATATGGTTGTGTTCATGGTGTGCGATCGCAATAATTTATGAGTTACCTTAACAACACGAGCTAAAACCAAAGATGTTAGACAAAGACTATTTAAGTAGGTTGACGTTAAAAATTGTCGTTATGACAAGGGAACAGGTTTTGGGAAACTTTACTTTTCGTTACTTATGTCGGTTTTTTGTCCGTTTACCTACTTAATCGCGTTAATTCAAGTAATAATAAATATGCTATAGCTAATACCTCAGATGATATAGGCTTTGACTTTGATACATATTTGGAAAATTTATCAAGCGAGTAGAATTCCTATCTAAGGATCTAAATTTCTGAATATTTATAAATACAATTAGTATTTGCTTTAACTTGTTTAGCTTATGCACAGAAGATAGTTCTTCCTCATCAAGATAATGATAACAGATTCTTGAAGAAGTGTCAAGGGGTAAAAAAACTTTTCGCGCTCATTTTAAGCGGTTCTTACAGCGATTTTCAGGCAAATGAACCACAAAACAAAGTACAAAATCCCATACATCCTGATAATGTTGGGTTTTGCTGTCGCTCCACCCAACATAAGTAATTTTACTGTTTGAGCTTAACCGAAAAGTATTGGTTTAGTTGTGGACTGCGTTTTTAATTGTTACCGTCAGTTCCTAGGGGCGCAGTTCCTGGAATAACAATACTAACGTTTTGCATCATGCCTTCGTCTTCATGGTCGAGAATATGACAGTGCAGGACAAAGTCGCCGATATATCGGTCATAACGGGTGCGTATAACGACGGTGTAACGCTTGTTTCCTGAAGGAGGTTTTACCCAAATAGTGTCTTTCCATACACCTTTGAGTCCTCGATATTCTAGATCTGGATCAGTTGTTCCATTGTAATTATCTGTCGTATTAGGTCCACTAACATCTTTACCATTTGGATCATAGATGGCGACGATCTGGAAAGGATTCACATGGATGTGGAACGGATGTCCAACGAAGTTTGACTGCAACCGCCATTCCTCCGCTTCGCCTAGCGTCAGTACCCGATCAACGCGCTTGTGATTGTAATCTTGGAACCTAGGTGTATCTCCTATGTCATTGCTGACCTGAAATATTGGATGTTGTGCAGATGTATCAATATTAAAAGACAAATGCCGAACATTATGGCCTATGACTTCACTATCTTGAATATCAGGATGAGGCGTAAAGGCTGTAAGTTTCAGCCCGTTACTCAAGTCATTGACAATACGATCCTTAATATCGTCAGGGAACTTGTTAGCAGCAGCAACAAGTTTATCTGTCAGATACTGGTGAATGTTCTCATTGCTATCATCTCCTGTAACCTGAACGAAACCCAAGATTTGGCCTGGTTCTGATCCGCTGACACCATATTTGCTTTCTGCATCAACTACACAGTAAAGACCTGGTTTAGGAAAAACCACCAGCGCATCCTTGCGGTAGCCAGGCTGCAAGGTAGTTAATTTGGTTTCATAAGCTGCGGATCTTGTCAGTCCGTCATCGGCGATGATGTGGTAGGGGAGCTTTTCATTGGTATTCGGACAATATCTCTTTCTGTATGTGTTATCTGGGTATTCTTCCCCTGCGTTTAATTCGTAAAAACTAGGAGGTGCGTCGTCTTTTGCCTTGCGAAACTCTAGGTTAATGGTGTTGCGTACACCTGCGTGGATTATCCGCCAGCGCTTAATTTCGCCAGTCTCGGCTAGAAACGTTGGCATAACCTTGCCGTTGATGCTGCTATAGCGTCCAGAGTTACTCCAGGCATCTTTGACACCTCCTCCAAACACCCCTTGGTAATACTCGATTTCACCAGTTTCTTCGGGTGTACAATCCCACCTGCTCTTGGTAATAATAATCTCCTTCCTCCCGTTTATTTCCCTTGTTTCCTTCTTCTCTTCACAAGCGTATTGGATTTGCTGTACAACTAAGGTCTCTTCTTGTTGCTTGCCGACACCGGCTTCATTTAATAGGGTGTCAATGTCGCCGTTAGCACCTTTACTAGGTACGCGATCGCCACGTACAATGAGAGCACCGGACATACCACTGCCTACTTGGAGTGCACTTGAACCATGTAGATGGGGGTGATACCAAAATGTACCGGCAGGATGGTCAGAGGGAATGTTGTATTCATATTGGAATGTAACTCCAGGCTTAACCACTGACAGCACATTGTCACTATTGCCGGCTGGACTAATCCATAAACCATGGGAATGCAAATTTGTGATGTTGTAGTTATTGCAATTAAGTTCATTCTCTTCAGGCTTACCTTGTTTGTCTTGGCACTTCTGAGGATCAAATTTCTCAGGTAGTTTGTTTGCTAGGTTGACTCGCACTGTGTTACCTGGCTGAACCTCAATGGTTGGTCCGACAAATTCATTATAGTTATGCCATTTATCTTTGTGAACATAGCTACGCAACTTCACCCAGTCATACCTATTTGTTTTCGGATTGTAGATTCTCCCTTCAACATATTTGACATCAAGATTAAAATCAACATGACCTGGCTGTATGTCGCTTTTCAACTGGGGGGGGGTTTTCAAATGTGTGTTCTGGTGATTCTGCTTGTACAGGTTGCGGTGAGAATATGATCAATAGCGATAGAAAAGCCGTGAAAGCGACCATTTTCCAGGCTTTAATTAAGTTTGGATAACGAGGTTTGCACTTAGACATTGTGATAATTTCCTAATTTTTTATGGCTTTACTCTCAAGAAACAAGAGATAAATAGATAGAATTACTGATGCTTTTTGGATCACTTAGGATGCGATCGCTCTTTAGCTGAATAATGTCGGTTACTTAACCACAAGTGATCTTTAATACCTGTTTTACTGCTTAATGTGACAACTTCTACAACCCGTCATAATAGTAATCATATACCAAGTATAGTTGTCAACACTTTTCTGATTTATTTTTATTTACTTTTGTTACAATTAGTAGATAACTTTTGTAATAAAACTCTGTAAACATTAAAAATTAGTGTTAATAAGGAGAAATTTGAGGCTAATTCTTTATTTTTTATCCTGAATTTATTGATTAAAAATCACATCTTTAACCGAATATAGTTGGTTCTCAATTAACCAAAGTTCTTGGATTTTTAATGAAAAGGCGGGCAAGATGCCCACCCCACAAGATTTAAAACATTAACAAATGGGCATAATTACTCACTAAAAAACCTTGAGAATTGTCACTTATCACTTATCACCTAGTGTGCTACATTAGCAACATAAGGACTAGTCAATTTATCCAATTGCTGAAGTAACAGACTGAGGAATAAACCCACATCTGTAACTACACCTACAGATTCTATTGAACCGCGATCGCTCAATTTTGTCACTACTGCTGGGTTAATATCCACACAGACCATCTTCACACCTGCGGGAGTCATATTTCCCACACCGATGGAGTGTAGCATGGAAGATAACATCAATATCATCTCTGCACCTTGGATGATTTGCGAATATTCCTGTTGTGCTAATATCAAGTTCATTTGGGTATCTGGTAAAGGTCCATCATCACGGATTGAACCAGCAAGGGAAAATGGTATGTTATTTTTCACACATTCATACATGATTCCACTTTTGACTACTCCAGCTTCGACAGCGTTAGAAATGCTACCAAATCGGCGGATAGTATTAATAACTTTCAAGTGATGTCGGTGGCCACCACGCACAGCTACACCGCGCTTCATATCCACACCCAGGGAAGTTCCCAGGAGATTTTGTTCCATGTCATGGACGGCGATCGCATTTCCGCCTAAGAGTCCTTGTACGTAACCTTCCCGAATTAGGCGTGATAAATGCTCACCACCACCTGTATGAATCACCACGGGACCAGCAGTGACAACTAATTTACCACCACTATCCTTAATTTTACGTAATTCCCAAGCCACTTGTTCCACAACTAATTCCACTCGTCTTTCGCTGGAAACACCGGAAGACATGAAGGTAAATTCCTGGGAGTTGCGTTGTTCGCGGGATTCGGTTTTGCGGATAGTACGGATACCTTGAACGTCAACTACTACCTGTTCGCCAATTTCTAAATCTCGTAATAGCTTACACTTGGCTATTTTACCATCAGTAGTGGTGGAAATAGCGATCGCTCCATCCATGCGTTGATTTTGCACTTTCAGCCATTGTCCATTTACCCGAACTTCAGTAGGATAAATCGTGCTGACATAGAAATCATCAGGGGCTACACCCGCTTGTAAAACAGGTTCTAATTTAGAATCTCGTTCATCTTGGGGTAAATCAACCGCACCCAAATCAATCAACTGAGATATAATCTCTTCCATGACATCATGGGATGGTGCAGATACCCGAACCTCAGCAGCGGAGGTGCTTTGACGTTGTTCTCCCAAGTTGAATTTCAGAACTTGGAAACTTCCTCCCATTTCCACGATTAGATCCAAAGCGCGGTTAATTAACCCAGCATCAAGTAGATGTCCTTCTAAACGAATTACACGACTTTCTACAGATACATTAGCGTGTAGTTCTTCTCTAACAGGTTCAGTTACTCGCAAAGTCAAGCATTTAGCCGCACCACCAGCTTTAAGAAATTCTGTTAAAGGCGTTTCAATGACTTGAAAACCTACTTCAGCTAATCGTGATTTTAAACCATCACTGGCTTTGTTCATAATCACGATACTATCAACATTCACCGCATTACAAGCAAAGTTAACAGCATCAGCTTCCATAATAGCGATGCGCTTTTCTGGTGCGACGCGCATTTCAATAACGCGGTTAGAATAGGAATCAAAAGCACCGGGATAATACAGCAAATAACCATTTGCTAAAGGACAAAAACAGGTATCAAGGTGGTAAAAACGCTCATCCATTAACCGCAGAGAAATCACCTCAATGTCCAACCATTTAGCCAGGAAGGGGTGAGAATCCAATTCTGAGCGAAAACCATATCCAGCCCATAACCAACGCCCTTCCCGGTCTAAAAGCGCGTCTCCAGCACCTTCAAAGGGCAGGTCTTTGGGTAGAGTGTAAACATTAAAACCATTTTCTTCAAACCATCGTTGGAAATACGGTTCTTCCCCTTGACGTTCCTTATGTAAAAAGCGGCTGAGAACGACATTTTCACCCAGAACCAAACCCGCATTGGCACTGAATACCATATCAGGCCAGCCCTTTTGAGGAGTGACCAAATCAACAATGGCGTGATCTTTGATTACATTGTATAATTTATTCCATTGTTTTACGGAGCGATCGCGTGAAGACTTATGAATATTACCTTCCATCCAAGGATTAATCACGTAGTCTACATCATAATGGTCAGGAGCGCACATCAAAAAACGAATTTGGGAAACCATAAAAATTTTACGAACTTCTAAAATGCTACTAATGTCTTCTGGATACAGAGGTTTGGTGTTACAAGTCTGTCAAATCTGCTACTTAATCGCTACCTTGTGTTCTTGGTAGGCTTTACAAGGATATCGTTATTATTCTATAACTGCCAGAGACAATGTGAGAGGTAAAGTCACAAAGGTTGTGTTGTAATGTAATATTAACTTGTTAATTGATGGGTGATTCTGATTATTGGCTGAACTTGCTCTACAATAATTAAATTATCATTAAATTATGGAGTTTTTTATTATGCCCCCTACCCTAAAAGCAGTCTATCGTAACGGCACATTCGTTTTGGAAACAGCCTGTAATTTACCTGAAGGTTCTGAGGTGGAATTACTCATTCAATCAAGTTCTATTGTTTCACCTCCCATTTCCGATGTAGAAAGTAAACAACATTTTCTCAAATCTCTAATTTCACGAATGCAGCAAAATCCGATTCCATTAAATGCACCTCATTTTACACGGGAGATGCTGCATGAACGCCGTTGATGCTAAAATGGTATTTTCTATTTGGAATATAGGCGAAAAATGAAAATTAAATTCTCAAACTTAGGATCTATTCAAGAAACAGAGTTAGATTTGCGTTCTCTAACAGTAATTATTGGACCTAATAACTCAAATAAAACATATATTGCTTATTCTATTTATGGTTTGTGGCAGCGTGCCGGACGAACTCTACGTATCCAAGGTAATGAAAAATTAGAGATTAAGCATCAGGAAGATGATACTTGGTCGCTTAAAATAGATAATGACTTGCTTGATTTTTTTATCAGAGATATTGAAACGACAGCAAAAAATTTTAGAAGAAAAACTTTAGAATCATTTTTTCAGGATTCTAGTCGTAAGCTTTTTTCTAAAACATCATTTGAAATGATAATTTCTCGACAAGAAGTGGAAGATGCTATCAATCAATTAATTCAGCAAGATCCATTTCCTTTGACAGATGGAACCTCCCTGAAAATCAGTCGTAAAGAGGATGTATTGATTTTTAAGATTCAACCTGATGATGAGGAAATAACTACAAATCAAAGACCGAATTTTACGGGGGGTTTTCGCCAATTTAATGATAGACCTGATCTAGTGTTTATCTTTAGTGTTAAGCAACTGCTTTTTTATAATACTTTTCCATTTCCTGCTGAACGAAATGCGTTTATAAATACCTATAAGATACTGGAAACCAAAAGATATAGAATTCTTAAACAAAAACAAAGAGAGTCATTTATCAACAGTACCTCTGAAGAGACATTTGACTTAGTTAAAGAGTCAATAGATATCCGTTATCCACAACCAGTAGAAGATTTTTTAGATTTTTTATCTGATATAAACCTTCAAGAAGAAATAGAAAAAGGATATTCAAGTGATAAGAATGAATTTCAAAAGTTAGCAGATGAAATTGAAAACCAACTACAAAATAAAAACAAAACTAATTTAAAACCTACTAAGCTAGGTGGAAAAGAAATAAAAGTTTTAGTTAAAAGAGGTTTAGAAATTGATCTATATAATGCTTCATCTTCTATCAAACAACTTGCACCATTACTGTTATATTTAAGATATCGTGCAAGTAAAGGTGATTTTCTGGTAATAGATGAACCAGAGATGAACTTACACCCAGAATCACAAGCAAAGTTACTTGAAGCATTATCTATTCTTGTTAATCTTGGTGTGAGAATTTTACTCACAACTCATAGTCCTTATGTTATGGCACATTTGAATAATTTAGTTAATGGTAATCATGAAAATCCTGAAATATTAAAACGTCAATCTTCATCTTTATACCTTCAAGATGAAAGAGCATTTTTACCTATAGATAAAGTTAGCGCGTATGAAATGAAAGATAATAAATTAGTTTCATTAAATGATGCAGATTATGGTATTAGATGGGATACTTTAAGTGATGTTTCTGTAGATATTCAACAAAAGTTTTTTCAAATTTAAGATAACAGATAAATATAATCATCAAGAAATTACTGAATCAATGGCTTTATTGATTGAAGAGATTTTAACAAAAAAAGCATTACCAAAACGTATAGAAGATGACTATTATTCCAGAAATTTTGTAATTAAGAGGGATAGAAAAGGGATTTATATTAATTATTTATTACCAGATGAAACAGATTATATAACTTTATTATCGAATACGAAATTTACCGAAGTTAATATAGAAGAAAATGAATATCAGCAAAAGATCAAAGATGAATTAGAATTACTTAATCTGATAAATACATTAGCAATAAAGTTTTCAAATAGGCAAATATTAGAGTCTAATAACTAACTTATCTATTATCAAATAAGTAACGGTGGGTTACGCAGTGGCTAACCCACCCTACAGCTATTTATTTTTCCTGCAACGGGAAAAAATCATAGTCAGCGGTTGAGTTTTTACTTGGTTGCACTTTGACCAATATTGCCTTACCCTTAATATCACCAGATTCTTGAAATTCAATCTTGCCCGTAGCACCATTGACAAAGAAACCTGGACTATGTAGCACTTTTTGTAATGCTTCACGGGTATAACCTTGTTGTAAACCTTTAGCGATCGCCATGGTTGCATCATAGGCTGTTGCTGAACGCCAATTCACAGTTCCTCCCCAAAGTTTTCTAGCTTGTTCAGGAAAAGGATTACCACGAATGGCCTCTGGGTGCCAAGGTACGGTAATAACCATACCGTTAATATCAGATTTCCCTGATTGTAATGTTTCAAAGGTGTATAATGTCGGACTACCAAACAGCGCTAATTTACCTTGATTTGCTGCTGCTAGTTCTAAAGCGCGGTTAATTCTACCAACATAGGGAGCTAATACCAACCCATCAGCACCACTGCTAATTAATTGAGAAATTATTGTAGTAGAGTTAAAATCAGGAGCGGAAAAATCGCACTTGGTGGGATTAATTTTACCACCACCAGCTAGGATCTTTTTAGCGTACTCATCTTTAAAAGATTGATTATCAATAGATTTGGAATCTACACATAAGGCAATATTAGTTTTACGGGCGGTTTTGAGGGTATAAACAGCCAGAGGTTCGGCCTGGGAACTAATATTGGGGACTGTGCGAAATATATAGCTACCAATACCAGAGAGATTTTGAGCGAAACTGGTGGGAGAAATCATCACTAGTCCTCCCTGCTGATATATTGGTGCAGCCGCAATAGAAGCATTACTAGCGTTATGTCCCACTATAGCCAAAATACTGGCATCTTTGACAAATTGGGTCGCTATTTGTTGGGCTTGGGTGGGATCATTATCATCATTAGCGATCGCTACTTGCAAAAGTTTACCATTAATGCCACTATTACGATTTACCTGATCTTGAGCCTGAGCTACACCGCGCAGAATCTCTTTGGCTACATTGAGATTTCCCCCAATGGGTACACTCACGGCAATATTGATATATTTACTACTATTGTTCAGGGAGTTATTGAGATAAATCAAACTTTCTGGATCATTTTGATTTTGGCGCAAAGATGCTTGAAAATTGCTTCTAGCATGATCAAAATTACCCTGAGCAAATTGTACTCCTCTTTCCTTATCAGAGTTGATTTGATCAGTAATTAAAATCTTCTCACCTAAACTGATTCGCCCTGGTGTAGAATTGGATTCTGGGGGAACATTAGCTTCTTTGTCAGAAACGCCAGGTGTGAATTGCTTCTACAACCAAAAGCCCAAGCCTAGTAATGCTGTCGTAAACAATAGGGAAAGAATTAACAGTTTTGTTTCATTTTGATGATTCATAATGGCTTTTTAGCTATGTTTTGGGGTTATATTTCAGTGCATACCGATATATTGCCATATTGCTCATATAAACAGCACATAATTAAATTTTAGTAAAATTTTGGTAAAACCAGTACAAACCCGGTAGACTCAGACAAGCTATAAGTGTAATGTTTATTCAACAATTCAATAAATTATCAATTGTTAACAAAGTCATCGAAAGTTGACAAACATAGTATAAAGAGTTGGCAACATTAAGTAAAAACAGTAAACAATAACCATAGCCGCACAAATAAGTTTTTTTTAAACTATGCAACCAATTCGCACTTTTAACGTATCTCCTTCACTACCTTCCAGACTAGAACCCCTACGAAAACTAGCCTATAATCTCCATTTTGACTGGAATGTGGAAAGCAAAGACCTATTTCGTCGTTTAGATCCCGATTTGTGGGAATCTACTCATCATAACCCAGTATTAATGCTGGGAACTATCAGTCAAAAGCGATTATTAGAAGTTGTCGAAGATGACGGTTTTTTAGCGCAAGTAGACCGAGCAGCAAGGCAATTAGAAGATTATTTGCAGGATCGTAACTGGTATAAAAAACAAAGAAATCAGCCGCAAAAAGAATGTTACGCCTATTTTTCCGCTGAATTTGGCTTGGTAGATTGTTTACCTGTCTATTCTGGTGGCTTGGGTGTATTAGCAGGTGATCATTTAAAATCAGCCAGTGATTTGGGTTTACCTTTAGTGGGTGTGGGTTTATTGTATCAACAGGGATATTTTGCCCAATATCTTAATGCAGATGGTTGGCAACAAGAGCGCTATCCTATTAATGACTTCTATAATATGCCTTTGCATTTGGAACGCAATGCTGATGGTTCAGAACTACGAATTGCAGTAGACTATCCAGGACGCAAAGTATATGCACGAGTATGGCGTGTACAAGTGGGAACAGTGCCTCTGTATATGCTTGATACTAATATCGAACCTAACAAGGCCTATGACCACGATATCACTGATCAATTGTATGGTGGTGATATAGATATGCGTATCCACCAGGAAATTATGTTGGGTATAGGTGGTGTACAAATGCTCAAGGCCTTGGGCTATGAAGTGACTGCTTATCACATGAATGAAGGTCATGCGGCTTTTTCAGCTTTGGAACGCATTCGCATTCTCATTCAAGAAGCAGGACTGAGTTACAGACAAGCTAGACAGGTGGTATGTTCTAGTAATATTTTCACTACCCACACACCAGTCCCCGCAGGTATTGATTTATTTTCTCCTGATAAGATATTGCATTATTTGGGCTATTATGCAGATATCTTTGGTTTACCCAAGGAGCAGTTTTTAGGTCTGGGACGGGAAAATACTGGTGATTTATCCAGTCCTTTCAGTATGGCAGTATTAGCCCTGAAAATGGCAACATTCTCTAACGGTGTAGCACAATTACATGGGGTTGTTTCCCGACAAATGTTCCAGGGTTTGTGGCAAAAAGTTCCTGTGAACGAAGTGCCAATTACTGCTATTACTAACGGTGTTCACGCCCGTAGTTGTGTAGCTAAATCTACTCAAGAATTATACGATCGCTATCTTGGTCCAAATTGGTCATCAGCACCACCAGATAACCAATTATGGGAACGAATGGACGCAATTCCCGATGAAGAATTGTGGCGGAATCATGAACGCTGCCGTTTGGATATGGTATTGTACGTTAGGGAACATTTAGTTAAACATCTGCGCGATCGCGGTGCATCCGCTTCTGATATTGCCCAAGCCCAGGAAGTGCTTGATCCTAACGTTTTAACAATTGGCTTTGCTCGTCGCTTTGCTACTTATAAACGAGCTACTTTGTGGATGCGTGATTTAGAACGTATTAAACGGATTTTACTCGGTAATAAACATCGCAAAGTCCAGTTTGTAATTGCTGGAAAAGCTCACCCTAAAGATATCCCTGGTAAAGAATTGATTCGGGATATTAATCACTTTATCCGGGAACACCATTTAGAAAAACAGGTAGTATTTGTTCCCAACTACGATATTCACATTGCTCGTTTAATGGTAGCAGGTTGTGATATTTGGTTAAATACTCCCCGTCGTCCTAGAGAAGCTTCCGGTACAAGTGGTATGAAAGCCGCTATGAATGGACTACCCAATTTAAGTGTACTTGATGGTTGGTGGGACGAAGCAGATTATGTCCGCACCGGGTGGGCTATTGGCCACGGAGAAAATTACGAAGATCCTAATTACCAAGACGAAATAGAAGCTAACGCCCTTTATGAGTTATTAGAAAAGGAAGTTATTCCCCTATTCTATGATCATCGTGATGGTGACGGCTTGCCTCGTCTTTGGGTAGCAAAAATGAAAGACGCAATTCGTTTGAATTGTCCATTTTTTAATACAGCCCGGATGGTGGGAGAATATGCAGTTAGAGCTTATTTCCCAGCCAGCGATCGCTATCATACCTTAACTGTTGATAATTATGTCCCAGCCAAGGAATTAGCGTCTTGGAGGGAGAGATTAGGTGAACACTGGTTTAGTATCAGAATTAAGGATCTTGAGGTATCCGCAGCATCGGATATTAAAGTTAATCAAACTGTAGCCGTCAAAGCTAAAGTTGATTTAGCAACTTTGAGTAATGATGATGTGCAAGTAGAACTATATCAAGGTTCTATAGATGCCCATGGGGATATTGTTAATGCTGTACCTGTGGTAATGGATTATGAAGGACAAAACTCAGAGAATTTAAGTGTTTATACAGCAAATATCACTTATACTACCTCTGGTTTACAAGGCTTGTCTTTGCGCGTCCTACCTCGAAATAAATACCTTTCTAGTCCCTATGAACCCAGACTAATCGCTTGGGCTGAATAAACGGATCATGTAGGGTAATGTAGAGATGTGATATAAAACGTCTCTACAAAAATCTTTACAGCGTTTTTCGATCTGATGAGGTACAAAGTTGAATCATGAAACTCTTGTGGGGTGGGCATCTTACCCGCCAGACTTATACAAATTAAATACACAACAGCTTAGAACCCTTATAGAGAGGTTTTATGGAAAGTATCTACAAAGTTTTTAAATATATGTAAATATATGCAAAATTGTTTTTCATCCCAAAAAACAGCAACGCTTGGTCTACATGAATAATTTACATAGAGTAACAATATAGCGCCAGGTATTTTTGGCTGAATATTGGGTATAAATCAGAAAAATACAGTCTTGAAAACTTGAATTTAAAGTCATAAAAATCCAACTTACCCCAAATTACAGTTATTACCTGGACGCTGATCATGAGATGATAATTAGACGTTTTTTTTCTGAGTATCACGCCAAGCTGCGATCATCCTTCCCCAGTTAGTGCTAAATTCATCCAAACCGATAATATTTCCTGGTCTTTCCACGTCCCAAGAAGCGGAAAGAACACCATAGGTAATTCCCAACACCCCTAAACCAAATAATCCCATATTCACCAATAAAACGGCGATAGGCGGGAGTTGGATATCAGCCAGGGTAAGTAGCAGATAACTAACCACCAAACTAGCAATACCTAAAAATGTGGGAATACCGCAAAAAGCAGCCACTCGGCGAATCATCCGCTGGCTAACCACTTCAGGAATAGCCATTTCTTGTTTAGAATAACGACGTTGCTGTTGTGGTTTTTCTGGGGTTTTTTCGGTTTTAGAAACGGGCTGAGTTATAGCCTTAGGGGGTTTTTGACGCTTTTTATTTGGCTCAAAAGGTAATTTACTCCGTTCTGATTCTTCAGCAGTCATAAGAATTAGTTCCTAACCGCGAATACCGAGACGAGTAATTAAAGCTTGATATTTTTCTTGGCTACCTGCTTGGATATAAGCTAAAAGACGCTTTCTTTGACCAATCATCTTTAATAATCCTCTGCGGGAGGAATAATCCTTCTTGTTAACTTGTAAATGTTTACTGAGTTGGTTAATCCGGTCAGTGAGCATTGCTACTTGAACATCAGCCGAACCAGTGTCGGTTTCATGAACTTGGTAGCCAGAAATGATTTCTTGTTTGCGCTGTTGCGTCAGAGCCATGATAGATTAGGTTTTTATGGTTTGTAAATTTGTGTAGCAGTTTCCTATAATATCATACCCATCCATTTCTGTGGCAAATTTGTGATCACGAGGAATGTCGCAATCACTTACAGTAAATTGTCATCAAACCCGGAACAAGAACCCCATCCCCAACCCCCTCCAATATCAAAAGTTTATCCTTTTCTTCCCCCCGCAGCGGCAGGGCGTTTTCAAAGTCGGGGATAAATTGCAAAATCATTTTCTCAAAACCCTTTTGCACAGGGAAATAGAACCTTTTTTTCCTAATTTTTGATTAATTAATATCAAAAACAAGCCCAAATATTGATGGTTAAAAGGTTCTAGCGATAGCTTCGCTCACCTTCGGTAACGCAATTTTGGAGAATGAAAACGCCCTGGGATTGAGGGGGGTGCGAGGAGGCGGCTAAGATACAGCACTTACCGATGTTATGAGGTACAAAGTCACCCCACCCCCAACCCCCTCCCCGCTCTTCGAGAGGGGGCTTAATATGTACCTCATAAGAGCGGAAACCCCTGTATATTATATGAT
>JBJUHT010000048.1:0-6002 GCA_046070105.1 Dolichospermum sp. | reverse complement strand
CTTCGAGAGGGGGCTTAATATGTACCTCATAAGAGCGGAAACCGCTGTAATTTCTTCATCATTGATATTACTAAATATTTTCTCATTGATTGATTTTTCTGTGCCTAAAACTATCTCTAAAAATTCTTTAGGTTTACTTTGCGCTAGTTCCCATTCTAAATCATTAAATTCACGTTGGGCGATTTTTTCAATTAATGGTTTATTTTGGAGAAATATAATTTCTATAATTGTTACCCACAGTTACGACAAATAGGATTATTTGCATTTGCTAGGTCAATGGGTTTGGGACAGTGTGGGTTGATACAATAGCTCATGACGCAAAAACCAGTCTTATCAATAAGTGACTGTTATTCAGATCCAATCTGGAATTTAAGAATCCAAGCTGGTAATAATACTTTTAAAGACAATATTAGTATGATAACTCATACTACGTATTTGTGGCAACTGCTGATGCTACACCAATTTGAGTCTTGAAGCGGTTTTTAACTAACCACTCCAGACACAGACAACACAGAAACCAGAAGAGTCATCTATAACTAACTCTCAATTAGTCTTGTTTTATTTGATGGTATTTAAAATTGCTTATGCAGTCAAGATAGTTCTTCCTTGTCAATACCATGATAACATAGTCCCAGCTTCGTGTCAAGAGATTTCTTTCTTTTAAATCCGCAAAAATTATTTTTTGGCAATATGATAGGGTAGTTATATTAGCCTATTTATTTACTTCTAATAACCGGGAGTTTTCTAATCTTAATAACCACTTTTCTAAATAAACTTGAATGGCTTTTTTTTCAGATGGATCTTGAGTATCTAATGGATAAGGTAAAAGTCCTAAAATTGCGGCTGTGGTGACGCAAAACATGGATTTTTGGAAACTCATACAAATTTGTACTCGTAAATCATCTTCACTCCTGAGACTGCGACGATAAATACTATGTAAATATTCTGGCAAATAATGACGCATATCCTGCATTAATAAAGTTGGGGGAATCCCCGCACCACCAATAGGTAAAGGATCGGCGTATAATGCACCATATTGGAATCGAGATTGATCTGGAGGAACTTGATATGCTTGGGCGTTTAAAGAAACTGTTCCTAAAAATGGTGTTCCTCTAAAAAATACTGCTTCTACATAGGGAATTGCGGTATCTGCAAGGAAGGTTAAACCAACTGATTTAGGAATAATATCATAGACCTTATCACCAATTTTGACGCTGTATGTAATTGGTTTAATTGCATCTGCAACTAAAGCCAGTTTAATATGTTCTACAACTTGGGGAATAGATTTAATTTCGCCGTTGTCATAGCGGTCTGATAAATTCAGAAACATATCAGCCATAACTCGCCAAAATTGACCTAAACCAGTGTAATAAGCTGAAACTCGTAACTGTTCTGTTAAAAATTCAGGAAATAGTTGATTTAATCCTAACAGCAGCGGATTATATTTAAATTTAGCAGCAATAACAGTTTTTGCTCTATCTTGAAATTCCTGAGTATCTAAATATGTGTCTAAACCGCCTCCACCATGCCACATCATGGTTTTCATGCAATATTCAGCATATTCAAAATTAATTCGATCATGCCACCAATGACGGATTAATTTAGGAAAAGAAACATCACCATCAAAATATTTAAAGAAGGGAAAAAACACTAAAAATTGATGTTCAGCGATGTAAATGAGGTTTTTAGAATAGGCATCTAAAACTATACCATAACTTTTGAGAATGCCAACAACTTCTAAAACGTTTTCGGGGCTATCTTTGAGTAATGCACCACCATTTTGTAAGCGTTGAAGATACTCAGCTAGGGGGTTGTAAGCGGGCTTTTTTTCAGTTTTCACCATACTATTTCTCCTGTAATTGAATTAGAAATTAAAAGTTAAAAGGCCTATTATTCAGCCTTTTAACTATTTTGAATAGCTATTTTTTTCTCACTGTTGTGTACTAGATTACTGGTTTTTACCATGGTGGTAATTGTGGTTTCGGTGTAATGTGCCAGCCAGGTGGGTTGAATGCCGAAAATGAGGATAAATACAGCTAAAATAATAGCAGGAAGGCGATCGCTCCAGTAAACACGAGGTAGATTGTAAATTTCCTCTGATAACCGTCCAAAAAAGGCACGATTGACAAGATTTAAGAAATAAACGGCAGTTAAACCATTTCCTAGCATTCCCAACAATGTTTGAACAGGGAAAACTGCGAAACTGCCGCGAAAAACGATAAATTCGGAAATAAATCCCACCATTCCGGGTATACCTGCACTAGCCATGACTCCCATAATCATTAAACTACCAATCAGGGGTAAACCGCGTTCTGGGTTGAGTAGTCCCCGAACCACGTTTAAATCTCGGCTACCAGTTTTTTTATAGACAACTCCTACTAACAGGAATAACATAGCGGATATTAATCCGTGACTAATCATTTGCATAACTGCCCCTAATACGCTTAGAGGAGTAGATGCGGCGGCGGCTAACAAGACATAGCCCATGTGTCCGATAGAACTATAAGCCACCATTTTTTTCATATCTGTTTGCGCTATAGCACAAGAAGCGCCAAATAGGACACTAATTACTGCCCATGTAGCTAAGTAAGGGGCTAAATAAGCCCAAGCATCTGGTAACAAGTTCATACCAAATCGCAGTAGGCCATAGGTCCCTAACTTCAGTAGTATTCCAGCCAAGAGAACAGATATGGGTGTAGAAGCTTCAACGTGGGCATCTGGTAGCCAAGTATGGAAGGGAAAGAGGGGGATTTTAATGCCAAAACCGACCAAAATGCCTACAAGGAGTAAAATTTGGGTAGCTAAGGGCAAATTTTGAGTATTTAAGGTCAAGAGTGCAAAACTGGGAGAACCACTTAACCAAACTATACCCAGGAAACTAGCTAAAATGACGATGCCCGAAAAAGCGGTATAAATGAGAAATTTCGTAGCTGCATAACCTCGTCTTGCACCTCCCCAAATAGCAATCAGCAAATATAAAGGTATTAATTCTAACTCATAAAATAGGAAAAATAACAATAAATCCTGTGCTAAAAATGCTCCAATTACGCCAGTAGTTAAGACAAAAATTAAGGAATAGTAAAATCTAGGACGTTGTTGAGATTCATCACTACTATAAATAGCAATACAAGTTAATAGTCCATTCAGAAGTAATAACGGTAGTGATAAACCATCTATGCCCAAATTGTAATTTAAACCAATGGCATCTACCCAAGGCAGAGATTCTGCGAATTGTTGAGTAATGTCTCCGGGGTTAAACTGAATGGCTATGAAAATACTCCATAGAAAAATAATCACGCTAAAAACTAAAGCTATCATGCGGGCGAGTTTAGCAGAGATGGTAGAAGGATAAAAACCAATAAAAGCCGCAGCAATTAAGGGTAGTAAAATCAATGTACTGAGCATAGGGGAAGAGGGAATAGGGAACAGGGAACACAGGAGAGAAATATTCTTTTGCAACTGACAATTGACAACTGACAACCGACAACCGACAACGGACAACTGACAATTGACCTAAAAAGGCAATTTATTGAATAAGCCCAAGGAGAAACTAATAAAAAACCCCAGAATGCTAATTACGAAGATAATTGTCAGCATATAGCCTTGAGATTGACCAGAAATGCTGTATTTCAAACTTTGTCCGCTAAAAATTGCCGCAAAGCCGACTAAGTTGACTAAACCGTCTACCAAAAAGCGATCGCTCCACGCCGATATTTTGGATAACAGCGCCACAGCACTTACAATCGTTAAGCGGTAAATGCGGTCTATGTAAAAATCATAGCCCAATAAATCTTGTAAAAATCTCCAGATTAAAATTCTGGATCTTGACCAAGCTTTGTGAAGATAAATACTGCTTCCCAAGGCCACTCCAGCCAGAGTGGAAGCGAATAGAGAACCAACTATATACCTATCTAAACTTTCCCAGCTAGGTAATAAATACCATTGTTGTAGCATTAATGGTAACAATAATGTTAGTATAGTTAAAGTCACCATTGGTAATGCCATTGGCCAGGCGACTTCTGGGGCGCGGTGGGTTTTTGGTTGAGATTTTCCCCAGAAAATTAACCGGAATACCCTAGTTAAGTTCAAAGCTGTGAGGCCATTAACTAAGATTAAAACCACAATTACCCAGGGACTAACTCTGACCAAACCATCAGCCCATGCTAACATTGCCCAGAAACTGCCTAATGGTAGTAGTGTCACCATACCTGCTGAACCGACGACAAAAGCAGTGGTAGTAGCCGGCATTTTCGACCATAAACCTCCCATTTCTGTTAAGTCTTGGGTTTGGGTGGTATAGATAACAGAACCAGAACTCATGAATAGTAGGGCTTTGGCCATAGCATGACTGAGGAGTAACATTAAGGCCACCCCGCCTTGTTCTAAACCCACTGCCAAAAATACTAATCCCATATAAGCACTAGTGGAATGGGAGAGCGCTCGCTTAATATCAGTTTGGGCAATAGATACCAATGTTGCACCCACTGCTGTCATTATTCCCACCACCACTAAAGTATTTAAAGCCATAGGGGATAAAGATAGCAATGGTTGAATCTTGTAGAGAATATAAGCTCCTCCAGCCACTACTAAAGAGTTTCGCATCACCGAAGCTGGGTTTGGTCCTTCCATAGCTTCATCTAACCACAAATGCAGTGGAAATTGAGCGCATTTACCAGCAGGACCTGCAATTAAACCTAAGCCAAGTAAAGTAGATGTAACCGGGTTTAAATCAGCAGTTTGCGCCCATTCATACAAATCTGAAAAATTTAAGCTACCAGCCAGAGTAGAAAGGGTGACAACGGACATTAATAGTAACAGATCACCTACCCGTTTCGTTAAAAAGGCATCTCGTGCTGCTGTGACTACCAAAGGTTGAGCATACCAAAATCCTACAAGCAAATAAGTAGAAAGAGTCAGAACCTCTAGTAAAGCATAACTCAGAAACAGAGAATTACTAATTGCTAAACCAATTAAAGCAGCTTCAAAGAATCCTAATAGACCAAAAAATCGGGCTAAGGACCAGTCTTTTTCCATGTAGCCTAGAGCATAAATTTGTGCTAAGAGACTTAGGGCGGTAATTAAAACCGTTGCTCCTACACTGACCACAGAAATTTCTAAAGCGAAGGATAATTGAAAATCAGCAGCTTGAAACCAATTTATCAGTAGATATTCTGGATCTCGATTCCAAATATCTTTAAATACTAATAGACTGTGAATAAAACCTAGTATGGTAGTCAGCAAATTCAAGTATACAGCAGGTCTAGGTCCTGTGCGTTGGATAATTCCTATGCCCCAAGGCAAAGTTAAAATTGCCCCTAGTAAACTATAAAGAGGGACGAACCAACTTGTTAAAAATAGAAATTCATTCATTTAAAATCTTCCTTGACAACTGAGTTTTGATGTTTCTAAACAACCCTTAAATAATCCTTTACTCCAGAAGCAAATTCTGCCATAAAATCCATGTTTTCTTAACTTTTTTAGTTGAATATTAGGCATAATTACTAGAAAATAGCTACTGAGGGATTTCTAAAGAATGTTGTCACAATTTAGATATTATCTGTTAAATTAACATTTTTCCTTTCCTGCTGTTTTAAATTAGTTTTTCATGTACATTTGTAAAATTTGGGAATTTTCACTCAGTATTTATGAACATAGCCAAGTAAAATATCTAGCCAATAGCCCATCTATCTCATACCCAGCCTATGCTAATCCTCCTGATCAAAGAATTAGCTGAGGCTGTAAACTGTAGTGGTTCTAAAAGTGATAAAGAAATTATAAAGCATAAGCTGTCACTCTAGGGATCAGTGAATTTGAGAACCAGAAAAGACCTATAAAGTTTTGTTAAGTTTTTTAAATATATTTTATGACAAACTATTATAGTAATTTATGTTGCCAAGGATGCCAAGGTTTCATAAGCTTAAAGATGGCGGTATTTTGGAAAGTGAGCATCCCCGGCCAAAATTTCCACCGCTAGTTCTAAAACGATTAATTTTTGAGGAGTT
>JBJUHT010000047.1:0-3548 GCA_046070105.1 Dolichospermum sp. | reverse complement strand
ATGTTCTCTCAGTTGTTGACACGATTAATAATATTGCAGGTGGTAATAATTCCTACACTTACGACGCTTTAAATCGCCTGACTAAATTAACTCAATCGGGTAATAATGTTAGTGATAAAAGAGTTGATTTTGCTTACAATTCTCTTGGACAATATACCTCAATTAATCGCTATGCCAATCTCACAGGAACTCAGTTAGTTAATGGCACAACCTACACTTATGATTCTCTCAATCGTCTCACGAATTTAAACCACAGTAACGGTACAAATAATGTGGCTTTCTACAACTATGTTTATGATGCAGCCAGTCGCATTACTAAAATTACCGATATTGATGGAACAACAGATTATACCTACGATAAACGCGCTCAGTTAACCGGTGCTAACCACAGCAATGCTAATAACCCGGATGAATCTTACAGCTACGATGCTAATGGCAACCGCATCACTTCTAGTATTCACGGAAATGGCTATGTAACAGGTAAAGGCAACCGCTTACTGTCTGATGGTAAATATAATTATGAGTATGACAATGAGGGGAATTTAACTAAGCAGACAGAAATTGCTACTGGTAAGGTGCAAGAATTGACCTGGGATTATCGTAACCGCTTGGTGGCTTTTGTTGATAAGGATGCTACTGGTAAGGAAACGCAACGGGTTGAGTTCACCTATGATGCTTTGAATCGCCGCATTGCTAAAGCTGTAGATACCAATCCTCAAGATACAACTCCCCCAGTGGTGAGACAGTTTATTTATGATGGACAGAATGTACTGTTAGAGTTTGTAGATAGTGATGGTGCGGGTGCAAATCAGCCTGTTTTAGATACACGCTATCTGCATGGTGCGGGTGTTGATCAGGTTATGGCACAGGAAAGTGCGGGTAATGTGGTCTGGCATTTAACAGACCATTTGGGAACGGTTCGGGATTTGGTGAATAATAGCGGTGCTGTGGTGAATCATTTTGTTTATGATTCCTTTGGTCAGGTGATTTCTGAAATTAATCCCGCTATTGATACTCGTTATCTGTTTACGGGAAGAGAGTTTGATCAGGAGATTGGGCTTTATTATTACAGGGCAAGGTATTATGATGCGAATACGGGACGGTTTTTGAGTGAAGATCCGATTGGGTTTGATGGTGGGGATGCAAACCTATATAGATATGTAACGAATGATCCAGTCGCTAAGACAGATTCAACAGGTTTAATTTGGGATACTCTTTTAGATATTGGCTTCCTTCTCTATGACCTTTATCGGATCGGAAAGGATAATATATTTGGTAATTGCGATAATCTAGGAGAAAACTTAACTTCTCTAGGACTTGACGCTGCTGGAACGTTAATACCGTTTGCTACTGGTTTAGGGGCTGCGGGCAGAGCAGCTACACACGCGGATGATATAGTTAGAGGTGGTGCTGCCAGTGCTGCTAATGCAAAACGGTTGAAAAACCAATTGATAGGTCAAGAAATTGCTGGAGGACACGCCTTTGAAAAACATATTCTTAATAGGGGAGAATTTCCAGGTATTAGAACACGTCAGCAGTTTTCTCAACACATTGAAAATGTAGTGAATCATCCTACCGCCAGCAAACAGCTAAGTAATGGGCGTACAGCCTACTGGGATGACGCAAGCGGAACAGTTGTGATCAGAAACCCAAAAGCGTCAGATGGAGGAACCGCCTTCCAGCCGACATCCGGTAAATCATATTTTGATAATTTAAGGTAACTCGAAGTTTGATACTTGAAGAAGGAAAAATATCTTATGCAGTTGATAGAACAAACCTTAAAAAGTGCTAATGTTGATATTTCTTTAGATGAACTATTAATTCTAAATAGTGCGCTAAATGAAGTTTGTTATGGATTAGATGAGTTTGAGTTTGAAACTAGAATGGGAGCTTCTCATGAAGAAGTTGCAGAACTTCTAAAAAAAATTGGTACTATAATAGATAATCTTGAATCTCATGCAAACTCTTAAAGTGCGATCGCTTTTTGGGGATGTGAGGGGCGATCGCTGTTTGGGGATGTGAAGGGGCGATCGCTTTTTTTGGGATGTGAGAGGGCGATCGCTTTTTGGGGATGTAGATGGGCGATCGCTTGTGGGGATGTGGGAGGGCGATCGCTGTTTTGGGATGTGGGAAGTGCGATCGCTTTTGGGATGTGAAGGGCGATCGCTTTTTGGGGTGTGGGAGTGCGATCGCTGGTAATAATGTTATGATCACTGAGTCTAAAATTTAATTATATGTATGGAATTTGAATGGGATACACAAAAAGCAAAATCTAATTTATCTAAGCACAACGTTTCATTTGAAGAAGCTCAAACAGTTTTCGATGATCCACTCTATGTTGATTTTTATGATCCAGATCATTCTGAAGACGAACATCGTTATATTATTATAGGAGAATCATCAAAAAATAGGATTTTATTGGTTTCTTATACAGAAAGAGGGAATATAATTAGAATTATTAGTGCAAGACTTGTAACAAAACAAGAATTAAAAGCTTATCAAGAGGGTTAAAAAAATGGAAGATGAACTTAGAGATGAATATGATTTAAAAACTTTAAAAGTTAGAAGAATGGGAGCTAAACGTACAAGTTTTGGCAATACAATCATTAAATTAGATTCAGATGTTGCCGAATTGTTTCCTAATTCTGAGTCTGTTAATGAAGCTTTACGATTTTTGATTAGAATTAGTAGAGAAAATAAAGCTACATTTTAATTGTTCATGGTACAAATAATGTGGCTTTCTATAACTATCTTTATGATGCAGCGAGTCGCATTACTAAAATTACCGATATTGATGGAACAACAGATTATACCTACGATAAACGCGCTCAGTTAACCGGTGCTAACTACAGTAATACTAATAACCCGGATGAATCTTACAGCTACGATGCAAATGGCAACCGCATCACTTCTAGTATTCACGGAAATGGCTATGTAACAGGTAAAGGCAACCGCTTACTGTCTGATGGTAAATATAATTACGAGTACGACAATGAGGGGAATTTAACTAAGCAGACGGAAATTGCTACTGGTAAGGTGCAAGAATTGACCTGGGACTATCGTAACCGCTTGGTGGCTTTTGTTGATAAGGATGCCACTGGTAAGGAAACGCAACGGGTTGAGTTCACTTATGATGCTTTGAATCGTCGCATTGCTAAAGCTGTAGATACCAATCCTCAAGATACAACTCCCCCAGTGGTGAGACAGTTTATTTATGATGGACAGAATATACTGTTAGAGTTTGTAGATAGTGATGGTGCGGGTGCAAATCAGCCTGTTTTAGATACACGCTATCTGCATGGTGCGGGTGTTGATCAGGTTTTGGCTCAAGAAAGTGCTGGTAATGTGGAATGGCATTTAACAGACCATTTGGGAACGATTCGGGATTTGGTGAATAATAGCGGTGCAGTGGTGAATCATTTTGTTTATGATTCCTTTGGTCAGGTAATTTCTGAAAGTAATCCTGCTATTGATACTCGTTATCTGTTTACGGGAAGAGAGTTTGATCAGGAGATTGGGCTTTATTATTACAGGGCAAGGTATTATGA
>JBJUHT010000046.1:0-23208 GCA_046070105.1 Dolichospermum sp. | reverse complement strand
GGACTCGCAGCACTTGGCGAGTTAACCAAGTAATGTTAGCACGGATAGGCGATCGCATGGGAGTAGGTTCTCAACTACTACGCCATTGCTTTGAATCAATTTTAGAAGCGCGGACATGGATACTAGAAGTTAACGTCAATGATGTTGATGCCTTAGCACTGTATCGGCATAATGGATTTCAACGTTTAGCGGAAATGACATACTGGGAAATTAGTCCGCAGTTATTAGCCGAATTAATCCAAACCGAACCAGATTTACCCAATTTGTTGCCGGTGAGTAATGCTGATGCTCCTCTATTATATCAACTAGATACAGCATCCATGCCTCCCTTAGTAAGGCAAGTATTTGATCGTCACACTCACGACTTTAAAACTACCTTGTGTGGGGCGATAATTGATGCTGTCAAGCAGTGGACGAGCAAAACTGAAGTTGTCAGTGGCTATGTGTTTGAACCCCAGCGAAAAGCGGCTATTGGTTATTTTCAGATCCAGCTACACCGTACCGGGGAAAATCCTCATATAGCGACTCTCACAGTTCATCCCGCTTATACTTGGTTGTATCCTGAATTATTGTCTCAATTAGCTCGCATTGCCCAAGATTTTCCCCAACAAGGGTTACAATTAGCTTCTTCAGACTATCAACCAGAACGGGAGGAATACTTAGAGCGTATTGGTGCTAAACGTCGAGAACATACCCTGATCATGTCTCGTTCGGTATGGCATAAACTCAGAGAATCGAAATTTGTCTCCTTAGAGGGGCTTCAGTGGCAAGAAATGTTACAAGGACTGCAACCAAGCCGCAAACCCATACCTGGAGGAATGTCATGGATACCGCAAACACAACAGGTACAGCCAGAAAGAGCTATACCAAACCAGTCAGAAATTGTCGGTTTCCCTCATAAAAGTTCTCATATAGATACACCCTCTGCCCTAGACTCAGCTACAGATCAACTCCATGAACAACAATAACGTGATTTCTCCACAGCAATCAAAACCATTTATCTCCGCTTTGGGTGTAGATGTTGGTAGTAAACGCATCGGTTTAGCGGGATGTGATGGGACTGGTTTAATTGCTACGGGTATCACCACAATTGAGCGTCGTTCCTTTGTTGAGGATGTAGCACAAATCCAGCAAATAGTCAACGAGAGAAGGGTACAAATTCTTGTGGTGGGTTTACCATATTCAATGGATGGTACTATTGGTGTTCAAGCCCGTCATGTGCAAAAATTTGCTTCTAGACTGGCTGCGGCGCTCAAACTTCCCTTAGAATATATGGACGAAAGATTAACTTCCTTGCAAGCAGAACAACTGCTGATAGCTGAGAATCGTTCCCCGTCTAGAAATAAGGGTTTAATAGATCGTAAGGCTGCTGCATTGATTTTACAACAGTGGTTAGATGCTAGACGCAGTTTAGTACAGGGGGCGGTAACATTTACTGATGAGTGATCCCTTTTTAGATGGTATTCTCAAAACTATTACTTCTATCTCTCAATTTATGGTTGACATCAACTGTTGAAAGCAGTTTCATGATTTCCATATTTAAGAGTATGATTACAGTTACATAATTCAACTATGTATTCATCCCCATTTTCCGAAGACAATGATCACGATTCTGAAAGTTCTCTAATTTTAACAGATGAGCTAAAACGCACCCTAGAATGTTACATTGAACATAATCTATCCGTAGATGGAGAAAAGTATGTTCTGCTTTTGCCCGTAGATACACCGATAGAAATATTCGCTTGGCAAACTGATGGCGATGAAGAAGAGGCCGTATTAGTAGAAGATGATGAGATCATCGCAGAAATATTCAGTACGGCGCAAGCGGTGCTTTCTGAACAAAACCTGATTCTCAAGAATACTGCTTATGCCTTAACTGTAGCCGGAGAGTTACCTCCTGAGGATGAGTCTAAATTCTTCACTTTAGAAATTGAAGACGAAGAAAACGGCTTAGAACCAGAGCAATTAATGGAAATTGCCAATTTTTATCATCACGACCAGGAGTATGCAATTTATACTCCTTTAGACCCCCTACTCTTTTTTGCCAGAATTACTAAAACTGGTGAACCAGAATTACTTTCTCCCGAAGAGTTCCGCAAATTTCAACCCCTCTTAGAAGAACATCTTTTTAATGAAGTTGAGTAATTCCAAAATTTGAGTTCAGGAGCGAGGATAAATTCTCAACCCTTGCTCCTATGTTGAAAATGGTGTTGCTGAATTGAAAGATGAAATTACTAAATTCAATCTTGGCTACCTTATTATTCGCGTATTTGCGACTTTGTTTAAGATATTAACAATATACAAGAATTATGACTCGCAACCATCTATTACAGCCTGACTTGATTTTAGCGGGTTCAGTTTTAACACTGACACCAAAGGTAATCCAACAATATGGGCTAAAAGGGCTAGTATTGGATGTGGATGAAACTTTAGTACCCATGACTACGAGTTCTACTTTTCCAGAATTACAAGCATGGGTCGAGGAAATACGTATTTGTACGTCGTTGTGGTTAGTTAGTAATAATTTAAGTGAATCCCGAATCGGTGGTATTGCCCGTTCTCTAGATTTACCGTACTACTTAGGTGCGGCTAAACCCTCTCGACGGAAAATTCGGGCGGCGTTACAAGGGATGAATTTACCCGCCCATCAAGTGGGTATGGTGGGCGATCGCTTGTTTACAGATGTATTAGCGGGTAATCGTTTAGGAATGTTTACAATTCTAGTAGAACCAATTATCCATCCTGATTTTACAGCCATCCGTTCCCATCCTGTCCGTAATATTGAAGTTTGGATATCAGAGATATTAGGTGCATCTATTAACGGCAAAAAACACAGGTAATCAGCTTTTCCTGCAATACAAATCTTTACAAAGATTCATAATTCATCAGGAAAGTAAATATAAAGAAATAATTAAGAAAGTGTCTAGTTGGGAAAAAATAGGCGATTATTAATTTTAATAACATCAGGGTCAGCTAAAAAAGACTCTAGGGGATAATAAATAAGTATAAAACCATACAGCGTCAACCTTCACCATAGAGGGATTGGCGCTGTGTATTTTGTATGCCTTAGTTATTTATGCCTTTTTTGATGCCATTGCCAAGCGTGAGAAACAATATCTTGAATATTGGGATACTGAGGTTGCCAATTCAAGATTTTGCGAGCTTTTTCGCTTGTACCAATTAAAGCTGGGGGATCTCCAAGACGACGATGGCATTCCTTAACTGGTATAATCATACCTGTAACATCTGCTGCTGCGGCAATTACTTCTCTAACTGAAAAACCGTTACCATTTCCTAAGTTAAAAACCTGACTTTCACCACCATTTAATAAATATTTTAGTCCTAAAATATGAGCTGCTGCTAAATCATGAACATGAACATAATCGCGGATACAAGTACCATCAGGAGTAGGATAATCAGTACCAAAAATACTAATAGCTTCGCGTTGACCTAATGCTGTTTGCAATATTAAAGGAATTAAATGGGTTTCGGGATGATGATCTTCTCCTAATAATCCTTGGGGGTGAGCACCAGCGGCATTAAAATAGCGAAAACGCACCGATTTAAAATTGTATGCTGCATCAAAATCAGTTAATATTCTTTCTACCATTAATTTAGTTGCACCATAGGGATTAATGGGATTTTGGGGATGATCTTCGGTAATGGGAATAAAATCTGGTACACCATAGGTAGCACAGGTAGAAGAAAAGACAAATTTATGAATAGAAGCTGCTAACATTGCTTCTAATAATGTCAATGTTCCTATAACATTATTCCGGTAATATTTAGCAGGATCTGTAACAGATTCACCCACATAAGCATAGGCGGAAAAGTGCATCACTGCGGCAAAATTGCGAGTCTGAAAAAGATTATCTAATAAAGTGCGATCGCTGGTATCTCCTGCGATTAATTCTACTTGTAAAACTTGTTCCACTAAATCCCGATGTCCATAGACGAGATTATCTAGAATTACTACCTCATAACCGGCTTGCTGGAGTGCCAATACTGTATGAGAACCAATATATCCTGCTCCTCCCGTTACTAAAATAGTAGGGTTTTCCATTGACATAGTTTTGCCTTGATGATAATTTTATTGATCTAATTTAACCTGATTTTTAATAATTATAGAAAATAGTGTCCTGATAATTATATGGTTTATATGAAGTTTCACTTAAATTAGGTAAAATGATCAGATATATCCCCAAGTTCTTTAATAATTCGGGGATATAAAAATTAATCTTTTACCTAGAAACTATAGTGATGCGATTTGATTTATGAATTTCTCATGTAGGCAGGGAATAATTAACGGGGAAGAGGTTTACCGAAAACCAGTTAAGAGTTAAGAGTTAAGAGTTAAGAGTCAAGAGTTCCCTTGCCCCAAGGACAATTTTTAACGCCCGCCTACTTATTTAGGCTAATTTTCTGACCCAGGTGGCCAACCACTAATCACGTTATGATAATAGATAGTCTACTTGTAAATTATGATTGAGTGAATTATTCTGCCTCTCCTAATCACATTGACCTCAAGTCAATCTTCCCCTTTGAACTAGATCAATTCCAGAAGGAAGCGATTTCTTCCCTCAATGCTGACCGTTCAGTGGTGGTCTGTGCGCCCACAGGTTCAGGAAAGACCTTAATTGGGGAATACGCTATCTATCGTGCCTTATCTCGCGGGAAACGGGTATTTTACACCACTCCCCTCAAGGCGTTATCTAATCAAAAATTGCGGGACTTCCGCGAAAAATTTGGCTTTGATCAAGTTGGACTCCTGACGGGAGACGCTTCTATTCATCGAGATGCACCAATTTTGGTGATGACTACGGAAATTTTCCGTAATATGCTCTATGGCACGCCCATAGGTCAAATTGGCATCTCTTTGACAGATGTTGAGGCTGTAGTCCTAGATGAGTGCCACTACATGAATGATCGCCAACGGGGTACAGTATGGGAAGAATCCATTATTTACTGTCCTGGCTCTATCCAACTTGTAGCGCTTTCTGCTACCGTTGCCAATAGTGATCAACTCACCAGTTGGTTAAATCATGTTCATGGTCCAACAGACTTAATTTACTCGGATTTTCGCCCTGTTCCCCTAGAATTTAACTTCTGTAATCCCAAGGGCTTATTTCCGTTATTAAATGAAACTAATACCAAAATTAACCCCCGCTTGGTAAAAAGAGCTAAAAAGGGATATTGGGAAAAAGGTAAGGCTGGAAGACCAGAACCACCAGGTATTATTTATACCCTTAACCAACTACAAGAACGGGGTATGCTACCGGCAATTTACTTTATTTTCAGCCGTCGAGGCTGTGATAAAGCGGTTGAGGAAGTTGGTGATTTATGGTTAGTTAATAACAACGAGTCTCAAATCTTACGTAAACAAATTGATGAATTTTTACGTAGAAACCCTGATGCAGCCAGGGTTGGACAAGTTGCCCCATTATACCGAGGAATTGCTGCTCATCATGCGGGTATTTTACCAGCTTGGAAGGGATTAGTCGAAGAACTGTTTCAACAGGGATTAATTAAAGTGGTATTTGCTACGGAAACCTTAGCGGCAGGAATTAATATGCCTGCAAGAACTACAGTGATTTCTACTTTGTCTAAGCGTACTGATAATGGACATCGCTTACTCAATGCTTCGGAATTTTTGCAAATGGCTGGTCGCGCTGGTCGTCGAGGTATGGATTTACAAGGTTATGTAGTGACACTACAAACTCCCTTTGAAGGAGCTAAGGAAGCGTCTTATTTAGCTACATCTAAGGCTGATCCTCTTGTGAGTCAGTTTACACCCAGCTATGGTATGGTATTAAACCTCTTACAAACTCATACTATAGAAAAAGCCAGAGAACTGATAGAACGCAGTTTTGGACAATATATGTCTAATTTGTATCTCCAGCCAGATTTTCAAGAATTAGGCGAATTTAAAGCCGAATTAGGGCAAATTCAACGACAACTGGCGGCTATTGATGAAAATGAATTAATGGTGTATGAAAAATTACGTCAAAGATTGAAAGTAGAACGGCAAATTTTCAAAACTTTGCAAGAACAAGCACAGGAGGACAGAAAAGCCCAATTGGCAATGATGTTAGATTTTGCTATATCTGGGACTATTTTGAGTCTTCAAGACAGAAGTGCCATGTCACATTTACCGATAACGGTAGTATTAATTGATAAGGCTTTGAGTGCTGGTGAAATCTCTTACTTTGTTTGCTTGGGAGAAAATAATCGTTGGTATGTAGCAACTTCGGCAGATATATTAGATATGTATGCAGAAATGCCACGAGTAGAAGTACCAGATCATATAATTCCACCTTCAGAATTGAGCTTAAAAAGAGGATATTCTATACGTGGTGATGAAAGCACAATTACTATTGCTCAAAGCATACCTAAGCCAGAAGAATTTAATCATCTACCAACAGAAGTAAGAGAACAACTTAGCCGCTTAACCGCTGTTCAAGAACAGCTAGAAAATCATCCCATCTATAAATCGGGAAATATTGCCAAAATATTTAAAAATAGGGCGCGTTGTGTCGAATTAGAGGCAGAAATTGAACATTTAGAAGAGCAAATATCATTACAATCCCAAAGATACTGGGAGGAATTTCTTTGTTTAATTGAAATTTTGCAGTCATTTGCATGTTTAGATAATTTAATACCGACAAAATTAGGAGAGATTGCGGCAGCCATTCGTGGCGAAAATGAGTTATGGTTAGGTTTAGTCTTAGCCAGCGGAGAATTAGACAATATTGGTCCCCATAACTTAGCAGCAGTAGTAGCGGCTTTAGTGACTGAAAGCCCGCGTCCAGATACTAAAGTTGATTTTAGTCTGTCCACGGAGGCAGATACAGCCTGGTTAGCATTGCAACCTATTCGCCGTTCTGTGTTAAAAGTGCAGTATCGTCATGGCGTGGCCTTACCAGTGGGCTTGGAAACTCGCTTTATTAACTTGATTTCTCTAGTGGAACAGTGGGCGCTGGGGGTAGAATGGAAGGTATTATGTCAGAAAACCACTTTAGACGAAGGGGACGTAGTGCGAATTTTACGCCGAACCCTGGATTTATTATCCCAGATTCCTCATGTACCTAATTTACCAGAGGTATTGCGGCGTAATGCTCAACGGGCTATGCAGTTAATTGATAGATTCCCTGTGAATGAAGCAATGGAGTAAATCGGGAACAGGGAACAGGGAACAGGGAATAGGGAATAGGGAACAGGGAATAGGGAATAAATTGGTTTGTACTTTATTAGATTGGGAAAGGCTATATTTTACTACTTATTGTTAATGAAAATTATGTTATAATGAAATACGCATAAGCGCATCCATAGACACCCCAGAAAATTTTCTCAGCCTATATACTTGGTTACCTTTAATCAGGAAAATTCAAGATCTCCGACTTTGCGACTTTGCGGCTTGGCGCGAAACATAATTTATACCACCATGAGAAAATCCCTCCTCATCTAAATAGTGATTAAAATTACCCGCTTAATGTTGGTACTAAAGCCAAAGTTTTGGTTTCAGCCAGGAGAAAGCGATCGCAGATAGTAAGTAATTCTACTTCTGTTTGTGCTTGTCGCATCATCTGGAGGAAATTACCGTCAGTATCAACACTTAAAGCAATGTAGTTAAGAAACATTTTCAGGTAGCCGACCCGCGCTCGTTCTGGCATAGTTGACGCTGTGGGAGTTTGCCACAAACGGTCAATATAATTACGTACTTTTACTAGGGGCACAGGTATAATAGGTTGTCCTGCCAAGGACTGACGAATTTGAGCAAATAGCCAGGGGTTTCCGATAGCCCAACGTCCCACCATGACACCTGCTGCACCAGTTTGAGAAAGCACTTCCATCGCAGTGGTAGCTGAGTTAATGTTACCATTAGCCAGCACCGGACAATCAACTCGTTTGACGGCTTGGGCAATTAAATCATATTTTACTACCCCGTGGTACATATCTTTGACTGTGCGACCGTGTAGACTCAATAAATCAATGTTTTGACGGGCAATTATGTCGAGTATTTGATAAAAGTTATCTGTATTTTCAAAGCCTAGGCGCATTTTAACAGTTAAGGGGCGGTCATTCACAACACACCGCAGTTCCGCTAAAATACGCTCTATTTTTTCCGGTTGTCGTAGTAATCCACCTCCTACGTTTTTACGATAGATCCTCGGTGCTGGACAACCCATATTTAAGTCTATTCCCGCAGTATTATATTTACAAAGTTCTTTTGCTGTTCTTGCTAAGTCGGGAACACTTTCTCCAATCATTTGTGCAAAAACTGGGCGACCTGTATCATTTTCCGTAATTGCTGCCAAAATTTTCGGGTTGAGTCGTGAGGTATCGTTTACGCGAAAATACTCAGTAAAAAAGTAATCAGGACTACCATGATCAGCGACGACTTTCATGAACCAGAGATTTGTCACGTCTTGCATTGGCGCAAGGGCAGTGAGTGGTATTCCTTTTTGAATTAGAGACATAGAGATAAGTAGCTTTTAATCAGGCATAACTGGAATAAGGAATTGTTTATAAGGGAATTATTTCCACTTTTCTAGGTATACAGGGTGACTCTTTGATTTTTTATCATTTAGATACAAGTTTCAATTACATATCTTCTTGATATTTTACCAGCAATGGGGGAATATAATCATAGCCTTCAATACCAATAATGGCGATCATTTTTAGACGATTTTGTTGTAGCAGTAGTTGGAATTTATCTAGACCAATTTGTCCTCTAATAATATTTAGTAAACTAGCTGGTTTTTGCCATTCTTGAGATGCAATTTGCTCTAAAAGATACATTCCTAAACTACCATTGTAAACTGCTTGTTCATAATTGGCAAGATGATAATTAGCCTCAGCTAAATATGCCAAATTTCTGCCTTGTAAATACAAATCTCCCGTAATTTGAGCAATTTTGAAGGCATTTTCTAAATATTTAATTGCCGTGGGATATTGTGCAATAATTAAATAAGCAATACCTAAACTATTAAAACATAAAGCTTGACTTTGTAAATCACTTAATTTTTCTGCCAGTTTTAACCCTTGTTCTAAATAGTAAATTGCATTTTCATAAACTTCTGGTTCACTAATGTCTGTTGCTTTGGCTTGCATAACTTCGCTATAACCTAAGTTGACTAAAGCGTTAGCTTCCCCGGTTTTGTCTCCTGTTTGTCTGCTATAAATTAATGCCCGTTGACTATAATTAATGGCTGCACTATAATTTTGTTGTTGTACATAGGTGCGACTGAGGTGATTAAGATTAGCAATTTCACAAGTTTTATCACCTGCATTTCTAGCTATTTCTAGAGCTTGTTGATGAAAATTGAGAGAACGATCATATCGGCCTAAACCGCGCTGGGAATAACCCAACAAAGTCAAAATTCGAGCTTTTTCTTGAGTACCTGCTGCTGAACGCAAGGGAGCATCTAAATAATCTAAAGCATCACGTAAATAACTACCAGAAAATGAGGCAAAAATCCCTCCATATAGAGGAAAATAAGGGCATTGAGCGAAATTTCGCAAAATTTGTAGCATGATTTGAGCAGCAGCATTACTATATTTTAATGCTTGATTTTCAAAACCATTTGCTAATTGACTCCAAATTACTGCAAAGGTTAAAAATGTAGAAATAGATAATTTTGGACCTGCTTGAATATCATAAGCTTGTTGATAGCGAAGCGCTCCGTAGGAATCAAACCAAGTAATTAAACCCCTTTGTAAAAACTGTAAAACAATTGTTAATTCTACCCAATTACTTAAACTAATTTCCTGTTGTTTTTGGGCAAATTCTAGTGCTGATTGTTCTACTGCTAGACTCCGAAAAAATACTTGGAGAATTTCACTATTAACTACTTTAGCCCAACTAGACCAAGGACTATTTTCTCCGGGTAAACCCCCAAATCCTAAAGTATTCTGTTGTTCATACATCCAGTTAAGTAAATTTGCTTGTATTCTTTGCCAGGAGGCTATACCATGGGTAATACCCTCACTAATGTGATCAAAATCCTCATTAGCATTTGCAAACTTTTGTAAAGAATTGGCTAACTGTTGCAATTGGGATAAATTTAATGGATACTTTTGATTAGGATCAATGGCTCGTAATAAAGCTGTTAATCTCTCATCTGCGGTGGCTGTGGTAATTTCCCGCAAAGATAAGGATATGGCTTCAGTGGCTTTATTTTGTTCTTGCCAGCGTTGCCATTGAGTTTGAATCGTTTTAGCAGCGCGTAAACTCCGGGTGGCCTTGGCTTTTTTGAGTTCATCATTTTCCGAGTCTACTTGAGATTGTATCATATCGAGGCGATCGCTCAAAACTAACTCAAATACTTCCCCAGTTCCCGAAGTAATACCCTTGAGTAACATTTGATAAACCTGCTCTACAGAGCTAATCTTACCCTTGAGAGTGGTTTGGATAATGTCATCAATGAAAGTCAGATATTGATCACGTAATGGTTGAGAATTTGACACTTTAGCTAATTGTAGCTGTAGCAGCTTTCAGTATGGGGAATTAGAAGCAACTAAAAATCATTCAGGAATGATTATAGCATTTTCTAATTCACCAATGGCAAAATTTATCTGTACCGATTTGGGCTTAATTTCTAGTTATAATTTGCTCACTGCTTCCGCAATTTTCCTAGAAACAAAAGGTAATATCTCTCGACTTTTTCCCTGCTCCTTCCCTTCCGTAAATACCACTAACAAATAAGGACGTTGATTTGGTAATTCAATATAAGCCGCATCATGACGCACTGTGCTTGTCCAACCTGCTTTTGACCAGATTTGACCATTTTCCGGTAATCCACCGCCTAAGAAGCCTATAACCTGGTCTTCTTCAACATTTGCAGATAATTCCTGACCATTAAGACTGCGTTTAAGTAAATTCATCATCCCTTGCGATCGCCCACTAGACACTGCCACCCCACCCACGATACTATGTAATAATCTCGCAGTGGCATCCGTTGTTAGCATATTACGGTTTTCAAACATTTCCCCATAAAACGCCCTTTCCCGTCCATAGGGACCATCACCCCAGGTTTTTTGACAAACATTAATTGCATTTATTTCCTCCCAACCCAAGGACTGATAATAGCGGTTAACAATCTGACGCTGATATTTCCAAGTTTCAAAAGGACCAGGGGTTAACACAGGACCTGAAGTAGTACCACTGAGAATATCAACAATTAAGCTAGTAGCATCATTATTAGAATCTACTATCATATCCGTTAAAGCTCGGTTGAGTTCGTCCGTTATTTGACTCATGCCTTTCTCTAGCCATTCTTGCACCGCTACCAGGTAAAATAATTTTACCACACTAGCAGGATAAATACGTTCTCCCCCACGATAAGTAAATCCCCGGACTGGGTGTTCCCAAAAAGCATTGGGAGTTAGGGCACCACCTGTATTAACAGGTACAGGAGGATCATATACTACCCAGGTCAGCGCAATTTGGTTAGGTGCTAAAGTCGAAAATTTCGCCCAAGTTGCTTCTAATACTTGATTACCGATATTTTCTAGTTGTTTATCTTGATTAAAAAAAACCATTTGTGAATAATTTCCTGATATTTTACTAGTGTAATCTTATCATTAGTTATTAGTCATTGATCATTGGTAATTAGTTATTGAGAAATATCTCTCTTTTTTATCTTACTTCTATTTTCCATAAATAAGTCGTAAATAAGTTTTAAAGTTTAGCAAAAGACGATTTCTGAAAATATTATTGTAGAGACATTACATTAAATATCTCTACATTTTCTTCATCTACGTGTCTATTAGACATCTCCAATTAAATATGGGTGACTGACTGACTTATAACCCTTGTAGAGACCTGACCTGGGTAGGGATTCTCGGCTCTACAATCTTTACCGAAGATGTCTATTCTGTAGTATTTTATTTTCTAAATAGTTGAAAGATTAAAATTAACATTGTTATTTAACTAGATTTTTTATGGTCAAAACCTGGAATTTCGGCAGGTATAATTTATTTTATCATGCCTAATTAATTTTTAAAACCTATATTTTGAATTCCTTTTAGTTCATTCATACTATTTTTCCAAGTACCGAATTTTGACTAGAATCATCTTCTGGTTTTCTGCTTAATCATATATGTGTAAAATAGGATACAATATAAATAAATATTACAAAATGTACCTTAGTTATTTACTAATTTCCCCGTAAGTTGGTATATAAAATAGTTAAGATTTAATTAAAAAAAGATAAGAGAAGTTTAAATTATGTCCTCGACTAATATCAATAACCAGGAAGGTGAAAACTCACTTAATCAGGAGAGTGAAAACTGTCACCAAAAACTAGTGTGGACTTGTGATCCAAATAGTTATCCTCGTTGTACTGCTCAATGGGTAATAGAGTGTGATCTAATGTGCGATTTGCCATTTTCAGAAAACAGCAAAGATTCGTAATATCCTGTAGTTTTCTCATCAATAGGTAAGGGCTTTAGCCCTTACTACTTAATACATATAAATTTATTTTCGCAGTTTTTGACCTTTGTAAAATTACGATGTGCTTAATATCTCCGGTTAGCTACTCAAGTCACAAGGGAAAATACAATAGTTCAGATATTTTGTTGCCAAAATTCTGTTACTAAAATTAACACTTATGTATATTGACGAAAATTAAATTACTAGTTATTATCTAAACTAGAAACGTACATACAGTTACTTACTCAGAACTGATTTAATTTATGAGCAATACTTTGTATAACTTCAGGCTATTAAGTGATCAATTTGAGCCGAATAACACTCAAAGCGCCGCTGCTTCACTAGGGTCTGTAAGTCAATCTTGGAGTAATCTCACCATTGACAGTAGTAGCGATGAAGATTGGTTCAAGATTACTTTGCTAGACACCGGAACAAGCAGCAACTACGTCAAAATTAACTTTCCTGGCAGTTCAGGAGACATAGACCTAAGACTCTATCAAGCAGATGGAACTTACATTACCGGCTCAATAGGTACAGGTGATGAAGAGTTAATTTCCTTAGAAGAACTGGCTGCGGGTGACTACTTCGTTCAGGTTTATGGTTATGATGGCGCAACCAATACCTATAGTTTACAAACGAGTCTACCAACAACAACAATTACAGGCGATGAATTTGAGCCGAATAACACTCAACTAACCGCTAAAGACTTTGGTTTAATTAGTGGTATTCGTGAGTGGGAAAACCTCTCAATAACTTCTGGTGATCAAGATTGGTTTAAATTCCGGCTAGGGACTACAGGTAGTGAGGGAAATTTCCTCAAGATAGCTTTTACTCATAGCCTTGGTGATGTAGATGTCAAACTCTATAATGCCAGCAATGTTGAGGTGGCTAGTTCAACCGGGGTTGGAGATGAGGAAGAAATTAGTTTACAGGGACTTGCTGCTGGTGACTACTTTGTTCAGGTCTATGGTTACAATAGTGCAACTAATCCCAACTATTCCTTAACTATCAATGCTCCTGGTGGGGATGGTTACGAGGTAAATAATACCAATACTACGGCGACTAATTTAGGACAAATCACCGGGTTAAGGGTAATTGACAATCTTTCTCTTCATACTTCTAGTGATCAAGATTGGTTTCAATTCACTATAGCTAATGCGGGAAGGGAAAGTGATTATGTGCGGATTGAGTTTACTCATTCTCTAGGAGATGTAGACTTCAAACTTTATGACCTCAATGGCATTGAAGTCGGTAGTTCCACGAGTGTTGATGATGCTGAAGAAATCAGTCTCGATGGTTTGGCTGCTGGTACTTACAGGGTTAACATCTATGGTTACAATGGTGCCGTTAATCCAGATTATACTTTAACTATCAATGCTCCTCCTGCGACAATTGTTGATACTTTTGAGCCAAATAATACCCGTGCAACTGCCACGAACTTGAATGCATTATTACAGACTGGAGAACAGATATTAGCATTGGATAATCCCGCTCGTCCTTTATCTATTTATACAACTGGAGACGAGGACTGGTATAAGTTCACGATAGCTGGTGCGGGAGATTATACTCACTATGCCAAAATTGAGTTTGAGCATGATCAGGGTGATATAGATTTTGAACTATATGACGCTACGGGAACTCAACTAGACTACTCTAATTATGTCACCAACAGTGAAGAAATTAGTCTTGATGGTTTGGTGGCTGGGGACTATTATCTGCGAGTTTTTGGCTATAACAATGCTACAAACCCGGAATACTCTCTTTTTGTCAATGCACCTTGGACAGCAATCAACCCCTCTGGAGACAGTGCGGAATCTAATAATACCCAAGCAGAAGCAACGGATTTAGGAACTCTAACGAGCGCCTTTAATCGTGGTAATCTCTCAATTCATACTAGTAGTGATGTTGACTGGTTTAAATTTACTTTAGCAACCGCAGGTAATGAAACCAATTCTGTGGGCATTGACTTTACCCATATTCAAGGGGATTTGGATATTGGACTGTATGATGGTAATGGTAATTTCCTCAATAATTCTACGGGGGTAGATAATCAAGAAACGATTTCCCTAGAGGGACTAACTGCTGGCAGTTATTACCTGCAAGTCTATGGTTATAACGGTGCTGTTAATCCTGATTATAGCCTATTTATCAACCCACCTCAAGGGGTGACGGGAGATTGGGCAGAAACGAATAATACCGCTGCAACAGCCAAAGATTTGCGAACTCTTAACGGTTTGTGGACATCTTCTGATGTTAATTCCCAACCCCTGTCAATTACCACAGGTGATCAGGATTGGTTCAAGTTTACGATTACCCGTGCTGGTACAGCGGAAAACAATGTGGGAATTACTTTTAGTCATGACTTGGGGGATCTTGACTTGGAGTTATATGACGCAACGGGAACAACCCAGTTACGTAATTCTAACTCAGTTAACGATTATGAGTTGGTTGACCTCAATGGTTTGGCAGTTGGGACATATCTGCTCAAGGTATTTGGCTACAACGGTGCGACTAACCCAACTTATGATTTAATCATCAATGCACCTGATAGTAATGAACCAGCGGGTGATGCAGCAGAAGCTAATAATACTCAAGCCACCGCTTCTGATCTGCGGGAAATACAGGGACAATTCATTGCTGAAAATTACTCAATTCATGTAGCCGGAGATCAGGACTGGTTTAAGTTCACTACTGTTGGTCAAGGTAAGGCTGGGGATGCAGTTACGGTTGAATTTGACAATAGTTTGGGTGATTTAAGTTTGTTGGTTATTGGTGCTAATGGTCAACAATATACATCAAACTCTAATGCCAACCGTGAGCAAGTTTCTTTAGAAAACCTGGCCCAGGGAACTTACTATGTCAGGGTATTTGGGGCAACTAGCGCGACTGTTAATCCCAGTTATCGCTTGGTTATTGATGCTCCAGAAACCGCTGTTGCGGATGTTATTGATGCCAGCACACCCAATAATACCCAGGTGACTGCATACAATTTAAGGACCATTGATGGTATAGTTACTCAAGAGGATCTATCCATTCATACTAGTACAGATGTAGATTGGTTTAAGTTCAATTTAACAACTGCTCCTGTACTGGGTCAATCGGTACGGATTAATTTTGAAAATGCTGTAGGTAATCTGGCTTTACAGTTAATCGGTGCTGATGGTCAGACTTATAATGCTAACACGAGTAGTAATTTTGAAGAAATTTCTTTAGCGGGTAAGGGAATAGGAACTTATTACGTTAGAGTGTCGGGAGTTGGTGGAGCAACCAATCCTAATTACAGTTTAGTGATTGATGGTCCTGCTGCTTTACGACCAGATGCTTTAGAGCCTAATGATTCTCCAGCAGCAGCATACAATTTGCGGAATAGGACTAGCAGAAATGCTGGTAATGACGGCGCTGTTAGTCCTAATGCGGCGAATAATAATGTTTACACAGGTCGTGACAATCCCTATAGCAATGGTTATAATCCCGCTGTTGGAAGTAGTCCTCCTGTTCGGACTGTAAATAACCGGACCCAGAACCCGTTAGAAAATCTGTCTATTCACACTTCTACTGATACGGACTGGTTTAAGTTTGAACTTAGCGGTAGTGGAGAAGAGGGTCAAGTTGCTATTAGCTTTGACAACAATCTAGGGGATTTACAATTAGAACTGTTTGAGGCTTTTGCGACTAATACCCCTGCTAGTCAATATCAAAGCTATTTAGTGGATAGTTCTAATAATAGTGGTGATAATGAGCAAGTTAGTTTAGCTGGTTTAACGGCGGGTAGTTATTATGTTCGCGTTAGTGGAGTTAATGGCGCGACTAATCCCCTTTATGCGATCGCACTGAATACTGGTACAATTAATCAAGGGGACTTTGCAGAAGCGAATAACACCATTAGCACAGCTTACGATTTACGAACTGTGGATGGTACTCGTACTCTCAATAACCTGTCTATCCATACGGACACAGATCAGGATTGGTTTAAGTTTACAACGTTACGTCCGGGACAAGCAGCTAATAAGGTTCGCATTGATTTTAGCCATGACCAGGGTGATATAGACTTGGTTCTGTACAATCAAAGCGGTCAAGAAATTGGCAGGTCTGATGGTACGGAAGACTTTGAAGAGATTAGTCTCAATGGTTTGGCTGCTGGAACTTACACGGTTAAGGTTTATGGTTATAATGGTGCGCTTAATCCCCAATATAATCTTTCTGTAATTGCCCCAGACACTTCTGTTGCTGCTGATAATCTTGAACCCAATAATAGTTTTGCTACGGCAACTAATTTAAATTTGGTAGATGGGGTGACTAATATTGCTGCTACTATCCATAGCAGTGATGTAGATTATTTCAAATTTACCACAACGGCAATAGGCACAAATTCTAATTCCATTAGTCTGCAATTTGAGAATAGCCTGGGTGATTTGCAGCTAAAACTGTATCGAGAACAAAGCGGTAGTCAAGTCCTGGTTAGCAGTTCTGTGGGGACTACTAATAATGAAAGCCTTTCTCTGAATGGACTGGCTGCGGGTACTTACTATGCTCATGTCTATGGTAATGGTACTGCTACCAATTCCTATCAACTGAATATTGATGCCCCAACCCAAGGCAACCAACCCAATAACCGCAATGATTGGACGGTAATGGCCTATATAACGGCAAGTGATCTAGACCGCTATGCCTTTCAAGATGTTAATGAAATGGAGGTGGCTGCTTCTCGTTTACCTAGTACCGTTAATTTTGCGGCTCTTTGGGATCAAAGTTCTCAAAGAACAACTTATGCTACTGGTGGAAGTGCGGCTTGGGGTGATACGGGTCGGGCGATTATTCGACCGGATACTAACACAAATACGGTTGTTACTCCTTTTGAGCGCATTGGTGAACAAAATACGGGTAATCCAAACACTTTAGTCAATTTTGTACAATGGGCAACAACTAATGCTCCTGCTAATAATTACGCTTTGGTGATGTGGGACCATGGTAGTGGGGTCTATGGTTTTAACTATGATGACTCTGATGGTACGACTAGTGATAACCTGACTACTAATGAGTTAGCTACAGCTTTGAATACTCTCAAGTCAGCGGGTATTAATATTAGTGTGCTGGCTTTTGATGCTTGTTTGATGGCGATGGCGGAAGTTGGCTTCGCTTTGAAGGATTACGCTAGGGTCTTTGTTGCTTCTGAGGAAGTTGTGGGTGGAGATGGCTATGATTACACTACTGCTTTTAATGCTTTATTGACTAATCCCAGTCAAATCACTGCTCAATCTCTGGCTTCGGGACTGGTTACGAGTTTTCAAAATCAATATCAGGGAAGTGGAGGTGGAGCAGATACGCTTTCGGCTACTGACACAACTCAATTTAATGCTTTCACAACGGCACTAAGAAACTTTACAACCAGTGTCAGCACTAGTGCCACGGCTAGTGATTGGACTAAGTTGCAAGCAGCCCGTAATTCTGCTCACGGGTTTGCTAATGAAGATTTCCGGGATTTAGGGCAGTATATGGGAGCGATCGCTAATAATAGTGGTATTACCCAAGTTATTCGCACTAATGCCCAATTGGTAATTACTGCTTTGAATAATTTGGTGATTGCTGATACAACTGACCAGTTTGATACCCAAGGACTCTCAATTTATCTTCCTGCACCCGGCTCAAGTCTGGACAGTAGTTATCTAAACGGTTATCAATCCTTCTTTACGGCTACTGGTTGGAAAGATTATCTCCAAAGCTTTACTACGCGGACTGGTGGCCGGAGTGGTTCTGCTCCAGACTGGTCTTTAGATTGGTCGGAGTCGAATGATTTGGCGGCTACTGCTTATAATTTACGGACTTTGATTGGTGATGGTCATACTTTTAATCGCTTGAATATTCATCAAGCTGGTGATCAGGACTGGTTCCGTTTTACTATTAACCAAACTGGAGCAACTGGCGATCGCGTTAAGGTCAACTATAGTCCAATCAATGGGCAAGGTCTATCTCTGTCACTCCGTTACACTAATGCTAATGGTCAACAACAGCAACTTACCTCTAATACTGGTTCGGGACAAGAAATTGTCTCTTTAACAGGGTTGGCTGCGGGAGAATATTTAATTAAGGTGACGGGGAATGGTACAACGGTTGTCCCTGATTACTCTTTGAGTATAGATGCACCGGGAACAGTTACTAATGGCAATGACTGGGTGGGGGCTAATAATCGCTCTGGTAAGTCAGAAGATTTGGGAGTGATTTTAAGTGATTTACAGGTCCCTGGACTGAGGATTGATGCCACAAACCCAGATTTCTTTAATTTTGCTAGTGCCAGAAGTCTCACTGCAAAACCTGGACAAGTTATTGTTAGCATTGCTGGTAGTTCAACTGTGAGTGCAGAACTTTTCCGGGTGGGAAATTCAACAGCGATCGCTTCTCAAACTGGTACGGGTGAACTAAAAATCCAGTATTCTGCGGAAGATGGGCAAAACTATCAGCTAAAAATCAGTCAACCAAGTGGTCAAGCAGCAGTTGGTTATTCGTTGTTCTTTGACCCATCTCTTGAGGGTACTGCCGGAAATGACACTTTATCCGGTGCTGCTGGGAATGATCTTCTGTATGGATATGCTGGAAATGATCAGATTTTCGGCTTGGCAGGTAATGATACTCTTGATGGTGGTGAAGGTAATGATACCCTTGACGGTGGTGCAGGTACAGATACCTTAATTGGTGGTTTAGGCAACGATATCTACATTGTAGATAGCACCACTGACACCATTACTGAACTTACCAGCGGTGGTACAGATACCATTCAATCTAGTGTTACTTACACTATTGCTACCCTAACCAATGTTGAAAACCTGACTTTAACAGGAACAGCAGCAGTTAACGGTACTGGTAACGCGGGTAATAACGTCATTACTGGTAACGCAGGTAATAACACCCTAACCGGAGGAGTTGGAAAAGATACTCTGATTGGAGGGTTGGGAGTAGACCGTTTTGACTACCGCACTTTAGCTGATTCTGTTTTCAGTAACTTTGATGTCATTACCGGATTCAATGCTACTACTGGCAATGATTTATTCCTTGTTTCCACTGCCCGTAGCGGATTCTCTAATGCCGGATCTGTAGCAACACTTGATACAGCCGGAATTGCAGCTAGGTTAACTAATAGTGTGTTTACAGCTAACTCTGCGGCTCAATTTACCTTTGGTACTCGCAGCTTTGTCGCTATTAATGACGGTACCGCAGGATTTAGTGCCACTACGGATGCCATTATTGAGGTGACAGGTTTAACTGGTACTTTAGGACTCAATAACTTTACCATAGTGTAGCTTCTGGTATCCTGGTATCCTTGATGTAAACCACATTGTAGAGACGTTTCATGAAACGTCTCTACATCATTTTTAGTTTCTGCTGATGACAGTTGACAGGGAACAGCCAACAAAACGCAAAAAACCGCGAAAAATTTGCTTTTTAGGTATTGACAAAGGATTTTAAAAATGTTATTCTGAACTTGATAAGGAAGAACTATCTGAAAATACTTAAAAGTCAGGTGTGTTAGCGACTAGTAACGCACCATAGGGAAAGACTTTATGTGTAGGATAGCGATAGCGAAGCGCTGCTGCAAGCAGTTCGCTATATAATAGCTATATAATATATTAACGCACCATTTTAAATCATTCACATAAATAAGTGAAGTGACAGGCTTAAACTACATTAAAACTCAGTAACTTTACTATAGCGTAGCTTCTGGTATGCTTGATGTAAACTACATTGTAAAGACGTTTCATGAAACGTCTCTACATTATCTTTAAATAATCCTGTGATTGATGCGATATGATCAAGATTCAATTATTAATAACCTCACATTAAACAATTTCAACGATTTGATAAAATGGTGCGTTACTAATCGCTAACACACCCTAAATACCATAAGTTACTATATTTGTCAATAGTATATTTGTTCTACCAATTAAAGTACATGATTTGCTGAATAATTTTTCCCCAATTTACTCTTTTAAACCACTGCTAATTTGTAAAGTTTTGTATTTTTTTGAAAATTGATCTCTGAAACGACTATAAATAAAGACTTCTGAAAATCATCTTTTGAGCAAGGTACGAAATTGACAATATTAACCCAATTATGAAATTCTCAATAATTTTAGCAAATCGCCGAAAGTATTGCAAGCTCGTTCCTAAATAAAAATAATTCTCAATTAATTGTTAAGAGAATCTAAAGTTGAATTTTCATAAGTTATGAATATTAAAAGTATTATCCTATAATGATAAGTTTTAATTATGATTTATGGTTAACTCATTCATACGCAGTGATAAATAAAACTATAAACTCAAAGCATACCAGGAAAAAAGGACTTAAAAAAGATTATTTAAAATAATATCTGTGTCAGCGGTAAAGTATCTTGTAACTGATGGGATATGTTCAGGTCAAGAAATTATATGCGTTTATCTGCGTCCATCTGCGTTCAATTATTACTGATTATTACCAAAACTCAAGATAGTTTAGATATGACATTAATGGTAAATTACATAATGTAGAGAAGATAATCCTGATACAGAGAACATTTCTACAAAAAATCATCATATTACCCATGTCCTTAAATCTAAATTCAGAAATTCCCTACTCCCCTGCCAATGAATATCAATGTACAACCAACCTCAACGTTTACGACTCTCCCGAATGTGTGCGGTTAGCAACTCAAGCTGCAACGGGACGACATTTACAAATAACATCAAAGGATGAAAACAAAGCAGTTGAAGTTTGTTTATGCGAAGACGACTATCCAGGATGGTTGTCCAGGGAAGATTTGCAGTTTATTCAAGAAACTCAAACATTATATCAACCCCAGTTGGTCTTAGCAACAGAAATTCAACAACGCATACCCGACATTATTGCTTTTACTCAAGTAGCAAAGGAACAAGATAATTATTATCTTTGGGGTGGTACGGTTGCACCCAATTATGATTGTTCTGGGTTGATGCAAGCCGCTTTTAAATCTGTAGGGATTTGGATACCAAGAGATGCTTATCAACAAGAGACCTTTACTCAAGTAGTTGATATTACTGAATTACAATTAGGGGATCTCATATTTTTTGGGACTTCAAAAAAAGCGACTCACGTAGGTTTATATTTAGGTAATGGTGATTATATCCACAGTTCAGGAAAAGATCAAGGGCGGAATGGTATTGGTATTGACCAACTTTCAGAACAGGGAGACAAAATTAGTCAATGTTATTATCAACAATTGCGTGGTGCTGGTAGAGTAATTAAAAGTTATAGTAGTAATAGATAAACGAACCATATTTTTCGACTTTCCAGAGCAATTTCAGTGACATATAGATCAAAAAGACCAGAATCAATATAGAAACCTTTGTGATATGATTCATAGTCAGTTCTAGAAAAAAATAGCAAGACCAAGATAATTTAAACCATAACCTTCAAATCGCCAACTTCCTCAATAATTTGGCGATTTATATCCAATAATCAATTATCATTTCTAAAAAATGACCAATCATCAATCACCAATTTTAGACGTATCAGTAGTTATACCAATCAAAGATGAAGTAGAAAGCCTACCTTTATTACTAAAAGTAATTGCTTCCACCCTCACAGCGAGTAAATTGAACTATGAAATTATTTGCGTAGATGATGGTTCTAGTGATGGTTCAGCGGAATTTCTCAAAGAACAGGCACAAATTCGTACTGATCTAAAAGTGGTAATCTTGCGTCGTAACTATGGACAAACTGCGGCCATGTCTGCGGGCTTTAATTATGCTACGGCCAAGGTAATTGTTACCTTAGATGCTGACTTACAAAATGATCCGGCTGACATCCCCATATTAATTACAAAGCTGGAGGAGGGTTATGATTTAGTCAGTGGTTGGCGGCAAAATCGCCAAGATGGGGCATTAAATCGCCTACTTCCTTCTAAAATCGCCAATTGGCTGATTCGTACTGCTACTAGCGTTTATATTCATGATTATGGTTGTTCTCTCAAAGCTTATCGCTCTGAATTAGTCGCGGATATGAATCTTTATGGAGAATTACACCGCTTCTTACCAGCATTAGCGTATATTGAAGGGGCGAGAATTACTGAAGTCCCAGTACGTCATCATGCGCGGCGTTTTGGCAAGAGTAAGTATGGAATATCAAGGACATTTCGGGTATTAATGGATTTATTAACTATTCTATTTATGAAAAAGTTTCTCACCCGTCCTATGCACGTCTTTGGAATGTTAGGCTTAATTTCTATGGTTTCTGGTGCAGGAATAGGAATATACTTAACTTTGGTTAAATTGATTTTTCATGTAGATATTGGTAATCGTCCTTTGTTAATTTTGGCAGTTTTGTTGCTAGTCACCGGTGTACAACTGTTTTGTTTCGGTCTTTTGGCAGAGTTGTTAATGCGGACATACCATGAATCTCAGGGCAGGCCTATCTATCGTGTGCGGGAAGTTGTGGCAAAAAATGTTAAGTAACGTAACAATGGTAAAATCATACTTTATAGGATTATTGCCTCTACCGTGAAAGCTTTTGATACTTTTGACCCTGCACTGCGGAAAAACTTACTCATGTTATTTGCCGCAGGTTTGTTTTTCTGGTCAGGTTTGTCCTCATTATTGCCAACCTTGCCTTTGTATATTGAACATATTGGCGCGAATAAGCAAGAAATAGGCATTGTTATGGGTAGCTTTGCCATTGGTGTGCTACTAATTAGACCATTAGTGGGATATTTAGCTGATCACCAAGGCCGGAAAATAGTCTTACTGATCGGGATGTTTGTAGTAGCGATCGC
>JBJUHT010000045.1:0-11353 GCA_046070105.1 Dolichospermum sp. | reverse complement strand
GTAATGGGTAATGGGTAATGGGTAATGGGTAATGGGTAATGGGTAATTCACGTTTTACAACTAACAACTAACAACGGACAACTAACAACGGACAACTGACAACTAACAACGGACAACTAACAACTGACAACGGACAACTGAGAACGGACAACTGACAACGGACAACTGACAACTGACAACTGACAACTAACAACTGACAACTGACAACTAACAACGGACAACTGACAACTGACAACTGACAACTGACAACTGACTAAAGCGGATAATTTTTTTGAAAACTTTCACGGGTGAGTGGCTGTTCTAATTCCACACCTTCACCACCTAAAACCTCCAAGGGTTTACCGTTGACTTCAATATAAACTTTAGCTTGAGGGTTTAAACTAGTAGCAGTATATACAACTTGTCCAATCCGTCCCATCATGGAACTGCTACCACCACCAGTGGTAAAGTTTTCAGATAAGTTGACGTGAACATCATTATTTTCTGCTTTGAGTCCCAGTAATTGAGTCCCCTGGGGAATAGTAGTAGAGTCTGTTCCTTGAGGAGGTCCGGCTAATAAAGTTTTAAACGCTGTTTCTAAAACTTGGTTGGGTTGGGTAGCAGCAATTTTCAGAGGTTGGGGAACTAAATCAAAACGATTTTCTTTAGACCTGAGCCAATATATACTAGCAGTTTGTTCATTACCCTGTTGGCTGTTCGATTGCTCTATTGGCTGTTTAATGGTTTCCGACGGGTTGGTAGGTGTGGAGGTATTGGAACTGTGAGAAGAAAACCAAGCTATCCCACCGCTAACCACTATCACCGCTACCGAAACGGCTGCTATCACACCAGAAGAAATATTGTTAGTTCTTTGTTGGTCATTCATATCTAAAACCTACTGAAATAAGGACTGAAATAGTATTTGTAATATAAGTAGCCTGTTTATAGAGGTTATATCTCTGGTACAAATCTTTAGTTTTGATTTATACATAAACTGCTCTTGCTGGTTTTACCCCTTTTCACTCCAATTGTAGAGTTTTCTTTTGGGGTCTGTCACCTATCTCTTGATCTAAATCCTATGATTTCTTGAAAAAAGATTTAAGTTATCATTGAGCAAAATGTGGTAAGTAAGTTGGCGTGAAAAATTGTCGTTATGACAAGGGAACAGGGAACAGGGAATAGGGAATAGGGAATAGGGAACAGGGAACAGGGAAGAGGGAAGAGGCTTCGCCGTGAGCGTCAGCCGAACGGTTTTGAGCAACTTTACTTTTCGTTACTTATGTCGGTTTTTTCCGTTCACCTACTTGTACAAGTCAGTTGGTGACAAATATTAGTTATTTTACCAGCTTAAAAAGTATAATTGATGTTTTTTCACCCAGGGGCGCGGAGGCGCTGAGGGTAAGAGTTAGAGTAAAAGTTTAAGAAATGTAATTTTTGCAGGTTTCCTGAAAAATAAGTTGATTAGTTATAGTACAATTGATGAATCCCTCTGATGTGGTGGCTATGGTTGTTACTGCTTCGACCTGCAAGATTACCTGGGAACTCTTACCTGAAGATTCTGTTTTAGAAGATGAACCTGTGGATAATGTCAATCAACCCTCTTTAGCTGCGGCGCTGACGGAAAGTCTACAATTGGCTGGGAAACTACCAGAAACAGCCCTGGCTACGACCAATTATGGCATCTGTGCTACAGTTAACAACAAAATTGTGGTGAAAGCACCTGATTGGGCTTATATAGCCAAAATTACCGTATCTAGAGAGCAAATACAACGCAGTTATACCCCTCACAAACAGGGTGAAATACCGATTGTGGTGATGGAATTTCTTTCTGATACAAATGGGAGTGAATATTCTAGTAAACGGACTTTTCCCCCCGGAAAATGGTTTTTCTATGAAGAAGTTTTAAAAGTTGCCAATTATCTGATTTTTGACCCTGATACGGGTATTTTAGAGGTACATCGGTTACAAAATTCGGGAAAATATGAATTACGTTCTCCTGATGAAAATAACCGTTATTGGTTAGAGGAGATAGAATTATTTATTGGTGTGTGGTCAGGAAAGCGGGAAAACCGTGATGGTTACTGGTTGCGCTGGTGGGATAAACAGGGTAATTTGTTATTGTGGGGGTTTGAGTCGGTTGAGCAGGAACGACGAGAAAAGGAACAGGAACGACGAGAAAAGGAAGCTGCTTTACAACGTTTAGCAGAATTGGAAAAACGATTGCTAAATGCGGGAATTGAAGTTTAAACTAAGTAGGTGAACGGAAAAAACCGACATAAGTGACGAAAAGTAAAGTTGTCCAAAACCTCTTCCCAGTTAAGAGTTCCCTGTTCCCTTGTCATAACGACAATTTTTAACGCCAACCTACTTAGATAATCTTGAATTTCTGGAGATTTCTTACCACTTGCTCACATTTGAGCCATTATAGAGTTCGTCAGCTTTTAAGCACAATGAAAATTTCTCTCAAGCAAGCAGCTAATATTGATACCTGTGATGACATGGACTCCTCTTCACGCTAAAATACATCGTACCATCCACCGCCGTCATCTATTTGAGCGCGACCAACGGCTATTAGTGGCAGTTTCTGGTGGACAAGATTCTTTGTGTTTAATTAAATTATTATTAGACTTACAACCTAAATGGGGATGGAATTTAGCTATAGCCCATTGTGATCATTGTTGGCGCGAAGATTCCCAAGCTAATGCTGATCATGTGCAAAATTTAGCACAACATTGGCATATACCTTTTTATTTAGAAACGGCTAATGAACCTGTTAATAGTGAAGCTACGGCCAGAAATTGGCGATATCACGCTTTAACTAAAATTGCTCAAACTCATCATTATCAATATATTATCACCGGACATACCGCCAGCGATCGCGCAGAAACTCTATTATATAATTTAATTCGTGGTACTGGTGCTGATGGTTTACAAGCTTTAACTTGGCAGCGGCCACTCACTGATGATATTATCTTAGTCCGTCCATTGTTGGAAATTACCCGCTCACAAACTCAGCAGTTCTGTCAAGATTTTAATTTACCCATTTGGGAAGATAGCACTAATCAAAATTTACAATATCCGCGCAACCGCATTCGCCAAGAACTGATACCATACTTAAAAGCAAATTTCCACTCCCAAGTAGAGACTAATTTAGCCCAAACGGCGGAACTGCTGCAAGCTGAGGTAGAATATCTGGAACAAACAGCCGATCATTGGCGGCTAGAAGCGTCAGTAAAGGGTGAGAAACAAGATTTACTTCTAAATCGTCAAATTTTAAAATCATTACCTTTAGCTCTGCAACGCCGAGTCATGCGTCAGGTACTTCAAAATATATTACCTGAGTCCCCCAATTTTGAACACATTGAGAAGTTAGTAGCTTTAATTACGTTACCAAACCGTTCCCGAACTGACCCTTTTCCTGGTGGTTTTACAGCCGTGGTACAAGATGACTGGATTATTATTGACAAATATCCAGAAAATGTAAGCCATTAGTTTTTATGGGAGTGGGGGGACTTGAACCCCCACGACCGTTTAAGGTCAACGGATTTTCATTCTCTTGCAGTTTTCACTACTACTCAGTTGCTCAAGCAATTCTAAGTTTTGAGAATTGGACTCTCTCTTTACCCTCGTCTTAACGTTAGGGTAGCTCCCGTCGAGTCTCTGCACCTTCCCATGGTTTCTAATTTGAGAATTTTTCATCTACAATTTTAGGTTTTCTGGGCTTGGCTCAGGATTGCCATATCTATAAACTAAATTTAGGTTATGAGATTTAGGTTTCCCTGAGTTTGAGAGCTTCCACTTCCAAGGTTTCCCTTGTAAGGCTCAATTCCTTAAGTCCGTAGCGTCTACCATTCCGCCACACTCCCGAAGGGTTTTTAGTTTTTTGTGCAGTTTTTCGCCTGCTTGTCTGTTATACCATTAATTACTTTTTTTTGGCAAGTAGATTTTGAAAAAAGTTTCCAAAAAATTTAGTTTTTATTTTTCTACCTTAAATATTTGGGAGTTAGACCCAAACAAAACAGAAAATTAGGATTTTACTTGCTCAAGTTTCCAGTTTAATGGACTTAGATTACTATATCATAAAGTTGAGATTTTGAGCAAATTAAATTTTCCCTGTGCTGATAAATATAAATTAATACACTAAATTGCTGATTACTGATTCCCTTAATCCCGGCATTGAGCGTATTATGAAGTGAATGGACCAAATATAGTTTTCTCAAAAAAGCGGTAAGGAGTATGATTGTAGGACTACTGTATCTGAGTTTGGCTGGTGCTTATCTGCTAGTGATACCAATTGCTGTCTTTTTCTACTTGAGTTTAAGATGGTATACGGCTGGTTCTGTGGAACGGGTGTTTATGTACTTTTTGGTGTTTTTCTTCTTTCCGGGTTTACTCGTTCTCTCACCATTTGTAAATTTGCACCCTCGTCCGCGCAAGATTGCTTAAATTAAGATTTGGTAGGTCACAAAGCTCATGCGACGTATTGATGCGATTGGTATTGGTTTCGGGGTTTTCGTAGCTGGTGGTTTGGCTTATGTGGGTTTACAGCTAGTAGGTTTAGATAGTCAAAATGCTGGTATCTGGAGTCAGGTATTTTTGATAGCGGGTCTAATTGGCTGGTTATGCACCTATATTTTCCGAGCAATGGGGAATAAAATGACCTACCATCAACAACGAGAGGCTTATGAAACAGCTTTTTTGCAAAAGCGTCTTGATGAACTTTCTCCTGAAGAATTAGCCGAACTACAGGCGAAAATTGCACAAGAAAAAGAATCTCAGGTTTAAGGTTATCATTGTTCAGTTGTCAGTTGTTTGTTTATAAATAACCACTGACCACTGACCACTGACCACTGACTACTGACTAAGTGAAATGACTGCTATTTCTCGTTGCTTTGAAAGTTTGAGACGAAACCAGGGTTGCGCTTTGATTCCCTTTATTACCGCTGGTGATCCAGATTTAGAAACCACAGCTAAGGCTTTACAGGTTTTAGATCGTTCTGGTGCTGATATAATTGAGTTGGGTGTACCCTATTCTGATCCCTTGGCCGATGGTCCTGTGATTCAAGCTGCTGCTACTCGTGCCTTGCAAAGAGGGACAACTCTAGAGCGAGTATTAGAGATGCTTAAATCTATTAGCCCAAGTTTGCGATCGCCAATTATTTTATTTACATATTACAATCCGATTTTACATCGAGGTATTGAGAAATTTCTCCAGCAAGTTCAGGAGGCTGGGGTAGCGGGTTTAGTAGTTCCTGATTTGCCCCTAGAAGAGTCAGCAGGGCTGATAAAATCTGCCGCCGATAGGGGGATAGATTTGATCCTATTGGTAGCTCCTACCAGTGATAATGAGCGGATAGAAGCGATCGCTCGTGCTTCCGGGGGCTTCATTTATTTGGTAAGTGTTACTGGTGTCACAGGTATGAGAACCCAGATACAAGGACGAGTTTTTGATTTACTGCAAAAAATTCGTGATGTTACAGATAAGCCCATTGGTGTGGGTTTTGGTATTTCTGGTCCTGAACAAGCGCGACAAGTAAGGGAATGGGGCGCGGATGCAGCAATTGTGGGTAGTGCTGTGGTGCAGCGACTAGCAGAAGGAACACCAGAACAGGGACTAGAAGCCATTGGTCAGTTTTGCCAAAGTCTCAAGACAGCCCTCAACAATCCCATTTAAACAAAAATAAAAACAGTGTATTTTTTTGTGATTTTCTACTGGACAATTTGACTGTAATAGTGTTAAATAATAGCAACACATACTAGAATAGACCAAAAACTAACTGATACACTGTTTTAAGACTTGAGTTTTAAATATAATACCAACAAAGTAGGTAAAAATTATGAGTGCGAGAGTACATCAGTTACATGAAAGTTACTGTTCAGTAACTTTCAGGAGGTAACAACAATGAGTGAAAGTATGGCATTTATTGGTGGGGTTGCGGTGGCCGGGTTAGCGGCGCTAGTCCTGCTGAAAGGCACAAATACCCCCATATCATCGAATTTTGCTGTCAGTCCACAAATGCCAGGAACATTAATGGCACCCCAGGTAATGCAATATCCTCCTAATTACGGACAAACAGTGTATCCTAATCAACAGCCAAATGCCCCCACTTCTGATCAGCGCTTAGAAATGGAAAGGCAGAAAATGCAGATTGAGAAGTTTAAAAGTGACAATGAGCAACTAAAGTTACAAAATATACAACTGCAACAACAACTGCAAAGTGCTACTCAACAGCAATGGCAAGCCCAATTAGCCAGTCAGCAACAGAAAATGGCTGCGTTACCACAACCAGATCAAAATGATTGGCGAAATTCGCCCATGTTTTGGGCTGTGGGGGGTGCAACATTGACCATTGGTGGGGGTATTGTGGTGGCTGGGGTATTGTCCTTATTTGCACCAAAACAGCGTCCCGTTCGTACCGTCCAAGTCATTCATCCTTACAACGGATCTACACCGCCTTTAGGTCCTGTTCGTCGTGCTGAGTTTTTACCCGCTTCGCGTATGGAAGCAAGAAAGGTAGAAACCGCAGAATACGACGAAGTGTAGTAATACAGGGGAAATAGCAGGAATTATCAGAATGTAGAGACTTTTCTGTTCCCTGTTACCTTGTCATAACGACAATTTTTAGCCTCAACCTACTTACCAATAGATAAATTACTAGATAATTCTGCTCGCACTTTTCTGGTTTGTGCGAGTATTTTGTCTATATCTTCTTGAGATAAACGTTGAATGTAGTTAATTTTAACTTCTTCTAAAAAGTCATTTAGCAAACTTTGAATTTCTGCTAAAACTTGCTTTTGCTGAATTTCTGAAGTGAATGAAGTTGTAAATTTTTCTATTAGCTGAGTAGAAAGTTTTGCTACGACAGGATCTTTAATAGTATGAGATAAAGCCCCATAAATATTATTAGTAATTTGGGTAGCTATTTGTTCACTAATTTGTGTTTGAGCTTTACCTAATCCTGGTAACATGAGCATGTTATTATAGCCAGGTAATTGCTGACAAGCAATTTGAATACTATAGACTAAAATGGCATTTATTTCTGGTTGGATTTTTGGTAATACTTGAGTAACCAAGGTTTTAATTAATAATCCCGTCATTGCTTCTACTTCATTGATATTATTGAGATCTATATAAGAACGCACATTTTCTGATTCTAATATCCAGCGTGTAATTTCACCTCGTTGAATTGAACCTTGAATTTGATTAATTACTTGAACTACGACAATTTCTGTAATTTCTTCCGCAAAATTAGCCAGAATACCTTGATGAATTTGTCTTCTAACTAAATAAAAATCAACCAGCTTTGTTTGATCTAATCTTACTGTGACTGGAATAACTCTTAACCAGCGCCAAATTGGTATTAATAATAATAAATCATACCAACGCCAGAGAATTGCTTCTAACCAACTTAAATGATTATATCTACGTTTGATAAAAAAAGTCCGTCCTAATAATTCTATACTAAATAGAACCATAAAAGGTAAATCAATTTTCCAAAAATCATCAAAAAGTTCCCCATTTTCATCAATTTTACGATAATAGTTGATTGCAATTCCTGGTATAATTCTATCGTAGAAAAAATCTATTTCTTGATACCAATCATGTTTAGATAAATATTCCTGACTCCAAAAAGTATTAAATGCAGCTTTTGCAGATTTTTCTTTGATATGTTCCCGCATTCGGTTTTTAATTTTTTCCAGAGTTCCACTTTTTCCCGCACCCGCAAAAGGATTAGTTTCAATCATCTCTTGAGAGAGAAAACGCAGGTTTTCTAACTTAGTTTTAACTGGAAATGAGTTTAGTCCCGTTTGAATTATCTGTGCTTTTAATTCCCTTACAGCTTCTAAATATTGTTTGGTATCACGATGAGTTTCAATACCTTTAATGGGGTCATAAAATTGAGTAATTCCAGGAAGTTTGCGAAAGTAAAAATCTCGCCATGGTACGTAACTTAAATCGAATAAAACTAATATTAAGTTAACAGTGGCAGTCATGGCCATTAATCTTTCAAACCAGAGGTTTCTTGGTTGGTAAATTCTTAATTTATTCATCATTTTTTATATATAGTAAATTCCCAGTTTATAGAATACAATAACATCAGTTTGATAACTAATTTTCTAGCTGTTGTCTATTTATAATACTACCATAATTCTTGCTCAATGCAGATAATTTTGACTATAATCACTGGTAATTTACATATTTTTATATATACACACTTTACGTTGAAATATTTCCGTAGTTAGTAGTAGACATATTAAAATATGTTTAAGTATATATAAAATTTAGATGATAGATGTTAATGTTTAACAAAATATAATAAATATGTATTGTTTTGAGGAAAATATCTTCACCTTATTGACTTTTATTTCTAAAAAGGATAAAGTTATTTCAGGAAACTAGTTGCAATAAATTTGCAAAAATATTGAAAATAATTCTTAATGGAGCAGAAAGATGAATTTGTGCCAGAAAAGTCTGTATAGTCTATGTGGAGGATGTTTAGGTTCAATAACAATGGTTTGGGCTAGTTCAGGGTTTTTGCCAATTGCGATCGCTCAATATCCTCAAAAACAAGTAAAAACAGCTATAATTGCTCAAAAATTGCAAAATATAACTATAATTTTTCCTAGCCGGGCTGATTCTACTGACTTGCAAAATAAAGCTAATAGTGTAGCCAGATTTTTATCAAAAGAATTAGGAATATCTATCATAGCACAAGTAGGTGATGAAACAGCCGCAGTAGAGGCTTTAAGAGCAAATAGGGCTGATGTAGCATTTTTAAGCAGTCGTTCAGCATTAAAAGCGGAACAATTAGCAAATTCTCGGTTATATTTAGCCGAAGTTCGCAAAAATTATTCTGGAAGATACACTTATAATTCTGTTTTTGTTGTTCCTAAAAATAGCGAATTAAAAAGTCAAAATTCTGGGAAAGCAACCCTAGAACAACTAAGAGGAAAAACCATAGCTTTTACTTCTCCTACCTCTGGTTCTGGATTTATTTTTCCAGTCAGTGAATTAGTAAAACTGGGTTTTGTTCCGAATCGTGACCGTTTAGATAGTTTCTTTGGTAAAGTTAGTTATGGTGGGAATTATAGTAAAGCTTTAGATGCTGTAGTTAGGGGTCAAGCTGATGTAGCTGTAGTATCAGAATATGCTCTTTTTCCTCCTTATTTAGCAGCGGAAAATAGAGATAAAATTAGAGTATTACACAAAATTTCTGGTGTTCCTGCTCATGGAATTGCGATTGATGATGATGTACCAGTTGTAGTCAGAGAAAATTTGATTAATGCTTTGTTAAAGTTAAATAAATCAGAAAATAATCAATTATTAACTGGTTTATATAATTCCACAGAATTGGTAAGAATTGATCATAATCGTCATCTGCTACCAGTGCGACAAGCATTAAAAAATACAGGAATAGAACCATAGATATACAGCACTTACCGATGTTATGAGGTACAAGATCACCCCAACCCCCTGCCCCGCAAGCAGGGAGGTGGCTATGATTTGCTTCATAACAAAGGAATCTGCTGTAAATACAACCCATTTTGTAGGTTAAAAATCTTTGGTTTTCTTGTTAATGCTTGAATGTAGAAATTTTGTAATGAGGTTATTTATGACTATTTATCAAGTAGAAAAGACCAATTTCCACTCATTAAATTTATCGAGAAGTAACGTGAATTGCATTGAATGTTTTAATTTAGAGACAGGTTATATTTCATCCCTAAAACGTCCAATTTTAAATAAAATTAACTGCAAAATTAATCAAGGTGAATTTGTGGCTTTATTAGGGTTGAATGGTGCGGGTAAATCAACATTGTTAAAATCTTTCGTGGGTTTAGTACCTTTAATCAAAGGAGAAATTAAAATCAATGGTATTTCTTGCTCTCAACAGAAATTACCACAAATTCGTCGAGATGTGGGAATGTTATTTCAAGGAGGAGGATTAATTCGACAATTATCAGCTATTGATAATGTCTTATGTGGAAGATTAGGAGTTAGAAAAAACCGACAAACTTTATTGGGATTTCCCCAAAGCGATCAAAAATTAGCCTTAGAATTATTAAAACAATTAGGCTTAGGAGAACACATATATCAAAAAACTAGTAAATTGAGTGGTGGACAACAACAAAAAGTAGCAATTGCTCGTGCATTAATGCAGTCTCCGCAAATACTTTTAGCTGATGAACCTACTACAGGTTTAGATATAATAGCCTCACAACAAGTAATGACAACTTTATCTGAATTACATCAACAAGGTTTAACTATTATTACTGTTTTACATGATTTAACTTTAGCTACGGAATACGCTCAAAGAGCTATTATTTTAGACAAAGGGGAAGTAGTTTATGATGGTAAATGTGAAAATTTACAAGCCCAATTTTCCTGAAAAAGTATAACTTGATCTCACGCAAAGACGCAGAGACGCAAAGAGAAAGAGTTTAAAAAACTGTCAGCAGTAGGGTGTGTTAGCACCAGCGTAACGCACCTTATGTATCTACTTAATATTTGCGGCTGAATGCTTACAAAAAATTAAAAATAGAAAATTTTACTTTGTTTTAAAAAATGAAATCCTTTCCTAGATTACAAATTTTTTATCGTTATCCTTCGTTTGTTACTGTAGTTATTTTCTTGTTAATGATCACAGTCTATATCTGGTCTTTACAAGGATTAAAGGTTGATTTTCACTTATTAAAAGATAGTTGGCCTTTTATTACGGATTTTATTTCTCGGCTATTTCCTCCAAATTTACAAGTTTTAGATATTGCTGTTCAAGCATTAATTGAAACTGTACAAATGTCTGTATGGGGAACAACTATAGGCACAATTTTATCATTACCAATTGCTATGGCTAGTGCTAATAATATCGCTCCTTTATGGTTAAGATGGATAGCAAATTTACTCCAAAATGCTGTCCGTTCTGTACCGTCAATTATCTTAGGTTTAATCTTTGTTGCTGCTACTGGTTTAGGCGCACCTGCGGGAACATTAGCATTGTCAATATATACTATTGGATATCTGGCTAAATTTTATCAACAAGCGATAGAATCAGTAGATCATCGTTCCTTAGAGTCTTTACAAGTTATTGGTGCATCAAAAATACAAATTGCTCAATATGGTATACTGCCGCAAATATTACCACTAGGATTAGGTTATACTTTATGGATGTTTGAATATAATATCCGTGCGGCTTCGGTTTTAGGAGTGGTTGGTGCTGGGGGAATAGGCTTTCAATTGAAAAGCTATATAGACGGATTTGAATATACTAAAGCGACAACTATGATGTTAGTGCTATTGTTAGTAGTGACAGTTATTGATTGGTTTAGTAGTAAGTTAAGGCGTTATTTAGAATCAATATGACAAGGGAACAGGGAA
>JBJUHT010000044.1:0-10679 GCA_046070105.1 Dolichospermum sp. | reverse complement strand
GTTTATCCTTATTGGTGGCGAGGAATTTCTGCTGATATTTCAGTATTAGCATTGACATTAGGTGTACTCTTGCTAGTTTTTGCCCCAGGAAGTATGAAAGATTTAGGCTGGACTGCTGTTTTCGTTGGGATTATGGCCATATTTATTAGCAGTCGTGCAATTCTTAACCCTACTAGTTTATGGCAGTTTTTTCTCTCACTAATTTGCATCGCCTTTGGTTATAAAATGCTTACAACAGGATACTTACCCTTTTAGAAGATATTCAGAAAATTTTTGCGAACATAATATGGCCGCGTCATACCAAACAACCGCTAATACAAAAACCAAATCCGCCCGCGCGGATAACAGAAAATCAAGCTTTTCAAACCCAGGTAGGTGGGTTGACTTTGACATTTATTCAACATCTTGCCAAAACCCTCCGACATTCGCAACTTTATCAAAAGTAAAATCAGACAATGTATCTGTGTGCATTATTCATGATTTAATTCCGAGTTTGTGGCTTCTGCTAAATGCTTAATTAATGTAGACTGAGGTAGTGGTCCTTGCAAGTGATTCCAAGGTAAAATTTGCTCAGTTGACCAATTACTATAAACGTAAAAATCTAAATCGGGAATTTGTCCTTTCAGTTGTTTAAAAGCACGTTTGTAGCTACCTAAAGAGTCCCCAAAATCGCGGGTTAATTCTAATAATTGACAAAGTCGGCGATCGCCTCTAGACAACAAAGCTTGTATAATTGACCAATTATAGCTTTCTGGTCGAAATTCTATCCCTTGAGGCTTGAGTTTCTTTTGTAATAATTGCAACCGCTTCTCCGATTGTTTATTAACTCCCAACCATTGAAACGGAGTATGAGACTTGGGAACAAAGGTACTACATCCTAGTGTTAAACGCAATCCAGGCGCAGCTTTTTTAACATCTTCCATCATTTTTACAGTTGCGTCTACATCCTCGGCTGCTTCCCCAGGAATTCCCACCATTCCATAGAGTTTCAAACTAGATAAACCACCAGCTTTTGTATTAATAGCCGCTTGGATAATTTCCTGATTATACAGTTTTTTATTAACAATTTTACGGACTTTTTCTGAACCACTTTCCACAGCAATTGTCAATGATCTTGTATCGCGTTTCGCCAAAGTTTCAGCCAATTTAACTGTAACTGTATTGGTTCTCACAGAAGCAACACTTAATCTAACATCATCATATTTAGGCTGACTAATGTAATCCAATAATTCAGTAAATTCTGGATGTTGGGTGACAGAAGCCCCCAATAAACCCAACCTGTTAGTAACTTTTAAACCCCGTTCAATTCCCGGAATTAAAGAAGTTTCTAAACTCGCAGTTCTAAAAGGTAAAGTTAAATAACTAGCCAAACAAAAGCGGCACATTTCTGGACAACTTCGCACCACTTCCACCATATAAATATTTTCCCAAGCAGCTTTTTCCGTCACCACAGTAGAAGCAGAAAGAGTATTTCCTCGATAAGTTTGCTTTTGAATAATTGGCGGAATTTCCGAATCAATAGGATTAATTGATTTTATTGCCCCATCTGGTGTAATATATTCTATGACATATAAACTAGGAACATAAATTCCTGGGACTTGAGATAAAGTTTTTAATTGAGTTTTTCTATCAGCATTTCTGACTTTTTTAAAAGTATCTATAAAATCACCAAGCAGATTTTCACCATCTCCCAATAAAATGATATCAAAAAAATCAGCATAGGGTTCTGGGTTAGCCGTCAAAACCGGTCCACCACCAAAAATTAGCGGATGATTTTGATCACGAGAATTAGCCCGAATAGGGATTTCTAAAGATTCCAAAAGATGAAAAATATTCACATAATCTAATTCCCAAGACATAGAAAAACCTAATAATTCTGGATATCTAGGAAGTGGTTCATGGATATCAGTAAATAAACGACTTACCTGTAAATCATCACGGGTAGCCAAAGTCGCCCACACCACCTGATAACCCAGACTAGTTATCCCCACAGTGTACTCATTAGGAAAAGCGAAAATCACAGGAATAGAGTCATTATTGGGGGTTGCGGGGGTAAAAAGAAGACGTTCCGAGTCAAATAAAGATGAGGTCACAGTTTTTTAGTAAAATTATCGAGAAGTTATCTATATTTAATTTTAAGCCATAGAATAATCAAATTAAAAAATAATGTCACCCCGTTAGCCATAATAATTGGTAAAGCCCCGATAATGATGCCATAAATCAACCACAAACACAAACCACTCATAAAAATAATTAACATCACAAAAGAAACATCTTTCGCTGATTTGGTCAGCCAAATTTGGAACATTTGCGGTAAAAAAGCGACCGTAGTTAATACACCTGCGACCAATCCTAAAATAGTGATAAAATCCATCTTGAAAAATTCTCCTTTCTCTGTTCCTCTGCGGTCTGTGCGCCTTTGCGTGAGACAAATTCATGATTTCAGACACCAAGGAATCCTATGATCAATCAACCTGAGAACAATTATCCCACAAAGTAGTAATTTCTCGTAAACTTTGATGATTGCCATTACCTAAAATTAAATGATCTAAAATAGGAATAGCTAGGAGTTCCGCACCAGCCAATAATTGACGAGTCAATTCTATATCTGCTTCACTCGGTTCTAGACTTCCAGAAGGATGATTATGGGCTATTATTACCCGTGTAGCACCTTGACGGATCACTTCTCGAAAAATATCACGGGGAGAGGCTAAAGTTTCCGTCGCAGTCCCAATAGTAATTACCTTTGTTCCTAATAACTTATTTTTGACATCTAATAACAGCACTGCAAATCTCTCTTGGTTCTGCCACATCAAGTCTTGACTAAGCGCGGCAGCGGCAGCCATAGGACTATCAATAACTGTCCCCTCGGAGGGACGGGATAAAAAAGCACGTTTACCTAATTCAATTGCAGCCAAAATAGTCGTCGCTTTAGCCGGTCCAACACCCGGTATTTCCATCAACTCAGCGGGAGTGACATCTCGTAAAGCAGCTAAGGGATCACACTGTCCTTTACCCAATTGTTGTAATATATATTGCCCTAAACCGACCGCTGAGAGTTTACCAGGACCTTGGCCAGTACCTAGCAGAATAGCAATTAATTCTGCTGTCGCTAAAATTTTCGGTCCATGAGTCATTAATCTTTCACGAGGGCGTTCATTTTCAGGCAAGTCGGCTATTCTAAGACAATAGGTCATACAACATCATTTGAGATTTGAGATCAGGAATAATATTCATACTCCAACCCAACAACACCGGTTTTCGGAACTCTAGTGATTCATCTGCGTTTATCTGCGTTTATCCGCGTTCAATAACACTATGAAAATGCACCTTTTAAACTCACCTCAAATTACGCAAAATTACTTACTGATAAATTTGCGTAGCTTTGAGCATATGATAAGTAATAATTAATTGAGTGAGAGCAAGAGGGTAACTTTGCAGAGTTTCTCCAGTTGTACCCGCAATTCTCCCCAATTCTGGGTTAATTTCCCGATCGCAAACATTCTTTAAATAGGGCATATCTGCACACATAATCTGTTCGATTTTATTCACCTGCTCCAAAGTTGCATGACCATCAACTTCCAAAACATCCACCGGTTTTCCCATATCTCTATCCAGTCCCAAACGGATAGCTGACTGAGAATCAGTATCTCCAGCGTCAATAATTTTGGTAAAATCCGGGTGAGGAATAGAAGGACGTAGCATCAACCGCACATTTAGATGTCCACTATTTTCATCTACTTCATTATTAGGTGGATAGAAACTGACAACAATATCTGACCATTGACGCTGGGGACGAATATACGCTTCTGAATCTGGTTCACGTTTATCTAACTCCGCTAATACCTGTTCTGGAGTATATCCCCGCTTTTGAGTATCCCTTTTTACCTTCCAATTAGCCCGCAGTGGTTCAGGAGGTGCGAGGTAAACTTTAACATCATAAGCATCACGAGCAATACGGGTAGAATAACCTAGTAAGCCTTCAATAATGACAAATTTACTGGGTTTGATATATTGCGGTGGTTCAAAAGTCCCTGTTTTGTGGCTATAAACTGGTTTCAGAATAGCTTGTCCTGTTCTTAGCAGCGATAAATGTTGCTGCATAATGTCCAAATAGTTACAATCAGGATGTAGTGCGGTAATACCAATTTCTGCCCGCTGTACGCGATCATAACGGTGATAATCATCCGTACAGATCATAGTCACATTTTCAGGACCTAGTACCTGCGCGATACCTCTAGTCAGGGTTGTTTTCCCAGCAGCACTATCACCGACAATACCAAGAATAATGGGACGAATCATAAATACCCCCCTCTGATGCAAGCGAGTTTATAGAACAATCTTTAATTCTAAAGGGCAAATTAACACTTTTTTCAGAAATTTCGATCACCGTAACATCTCTACATATATTCTCCGTGGTGTTGCTGATTAATGCAATGATTTTTTTCACGCAGAGGTGCGGAGAGTGACAAACAATGCTCTGGATTTTAATTATTCTTTACTAATAACATCCGCGTTTCTATTGTTTCCCAGGTTTGAGTTGATATACTTAATGCTGCTTCTTTACATTGAATAATTAAGTAATTTGCGTAGAGGTATTTATCTAAATCATTGATTTCTTCTTCAGATAAATTAACCATTTCTGGGGTGAGATTAAAACCATATGATTTGATTCTACACTAGGGGTTGTCAACTTAACGTAAAACCTTTAACCCACCTGGGAATGAATTCCCAGTCTCATAGCAAAAGTCATCTAAAGATGACTAAATAACTCAGGAATTTTTGAGTAAACTTTAGTTTACTTTTGTTATTAGCCCGGAAATTCATTTCTGGGCGGGGTTTGTCAGCCAACAGAGTTGATGATTAAAATTCCGCTTTAAAAGAGAATTGAGGGGTTGACATTTGATTTTGAATCTGTTATCATGATTACGACGAGGAAGAACTATCACAAAATAATTAATAAATATAAATCATGTCCAAACAAACACTGGGATTAGAACAAAATTTGTATGATTATTTACTTTCAGTTTCCCTGCGAGAAGCGGAAATTTTAACCCAACTGCGTCAAGAAACCGCTCAAATGCCAATGTCCCAAATGCAAATATCACCAGAACAGGGACAATTTATGGCTTTGTTAATTAAAATCTTAGGAGCAAGAAAGACTCTTGATGTAGGTGTATTTACTGGCTATAGTTCCTTGGTTGTGGCTTTGTCTTTACCCGCAGATGGAAAAATCGTCGCTTGTGATGTCAGTGAAGAGTATACAAGTGTAGCCCGTCGTTATTGGCAAGCAGCGGGAGTAGCTGATAAAATTGATTTGCATATTGCACCAGCTTTAGAAACATTAGATCATTTATTGAAAGTAGGAGAAGCAGGAACATTTGATTTTGCATTTATTGATGCTGATAAGGGTAACTATGAGAATTATTATGAGCAGTGTCTTAAATTAATTCGCACTGGTGGACTAATTGCCATTGATAATGTACTGTGGTCAGGTAAAGTGGCAGATTCAGAAATACAGGATAATCAAACTCATAAAATTAGGGCTTTTAATCGCAAATTACACCAAGATTCCCGAATTACCATAAGTTTAGTTCCCATAGCAGACGGATTAACCTTAGCGATGAAAAATTAGGAAAATCAAGCCCATGGAAGAACTACTTACCCTCAAAGAACTTCTACACCAAGGTAATATCACAGAAGCCTTGTTAATTGTCGAAGAATTAGAAGAAATGAGCAAATCTGATAAACTGAATAAAATATTTAGCTATGGCATCATTTTACTTTTACACCTAATTAAACAAACTGCTGAAAATCGCACCACTAGGTCATGGAATCTTTCTATTCGCAACTCTGTCAAGCAAATTCAACGCAGTAATTGTCGTGAAAAAGCAAAAGGAACTTATATGAGTGAAACAGAATTAGCAGCAACCCTAGAAGATGCTTATGATTTAGCATTAGAAAAAGCAGCCATTGAAGCTTTTGAAGGTCAATATGAAGCAGAAGAATTAAACCAATTAGTCGAACGACAAGAGATCATAAACAAGGCCATGAATTTAATTTGGGAACGATAAATAAGATCCCCGACTTCTTTTTTATCTTGTAAATACATTATAAATTTATCTCAGAAGTCGGTTATCTGGACATTACAATTTTCTAAATCTCCAATTTCTCACCCCGAATAGCATAATCTAATAATTCCATAGGGTGCATAATAGAAATAGTTTTACCTGGTAAATATTTACTAATTTGCAAACTACAACCAGGGTTAGGAGAAGCAATTAAATCAGCACCAGTATTTAATAAATTTTGAGCTTTTTGTTTACCTAATTCTTCCGCAACTTCCGGTTGTAACATATTATAAACACCCGCACTACCACAACACAAAGCTGCGTCTATGGGTTCTTTTAAAGTTACTCCTGGAATTTGTTTTAACAGTTGACGAGGTTGGACACTAATTTTTTGACCATGTAATAAATGACAAGCATCCTGATAAACTAAAGTCAGATTTTTCTCAGTCAGAGGTGAAAGTTTAGCAGTTAAACCGATATTAGCTAAAAACTCCTGTGAGTCTTTTACTTTCGCGGCAAATATTTTGGCTTTTTCTGCATATTCTGGATCATCTGCTAAAATATGACCATATTCTTTCAAAGTATGACCACAACCAGCAGCATTGATAATCACAAAATCTACATTAGTATCAGCAAAACTATCAATCATTTGTCTGGCTAAAGTTTTCGCTTGTTCCGTTTGTCCCTGGTGTTCGGGAAGCGCCGCACAACAACCCTGAGACTTAGGAATTACCACCTCACAACCATTAGCAGTTAAAACTCTAACAGTCGCTGCATTGACAGGAGAGAAAAACAGCCTTTGTACACATCCTAAAATAACACCAACGCGATATCTTTTTTCACCATTCGCTGGGATGATATCTGGTAAATTATTCTGAAAAGATTGAAGAGTAATTTCCGGTAAAATAGATTCCATAGCAGCTAACCGGGGAGATATAGCCTTAATTAAACCAGTTGCTTGTAATAACTTAGAAATCCCTAACTTTTGATAAACTAATAAAGGAAAAAGTAAAATTCTTAAAAGATCAGGATTAGGAAACAGAGAAAAAATCAATTGTCGAACTAACTTATCAGGTAAACTGCGATGATAATTTCTTTCTACTTGATGTCTAGTAGCCGAAATCAACTTATCATACTGCACACCAGAAGGACAAGTAGAGACACAAGCTAGACAACCCAAACAAGAATCAAAATGTTCAACAGTAGCGGTATTTAAAGCAATTTCCCCCTCATTAATAGCATCCATTAAATAGATACGTCCTCTAGGAGAATCCATTTCCTTTCCTAATACCCGATAACTAGGACAAGTAGACAGACAAAAACCACAATGAACACAACTATCAATTAACTTAGGATCAGGTGGACAATTGTCATCAAAACCCTGTAAATTCTTAATACTAGCAGTATTATTCACCAAACCTTCCGAAACTTGCATTTCTTATTTTCCTCTTAACTTCGCGTTCTTTGCGTCTTCGTGGTTCATTTTCTGAAATCTTAAATCCCACCCACAAAGCGACCGGGACTCAAAATCAAATTAGCATCAAACTGTTGTTTAATACCTCGCATGACCTCCAAAGCATTACCATTATAACCCCAAACATCAAACCTTTTCTTTAACTCAACAGACGCAGATAAAATGGTTAAAAAACCAGAACTTTGTTGACATAAATTCCGTAAAGGTAAGATATATTCTGGATTTTCTAGACGCACCAAACCTAAACCACTGCTAACATGAATTAAACCAATATTTGTTATTTGATTGATAATTTCCACCGCAGCAGTTGGTAATACTCCTATTTTACAAGTAATTGTAGATTCTGTCAGATGATCATATATTTTATTTGGTAATTGTTGCCATAAATTAGACTCCTCAACTCCTTGATAAATCACCCCTTGTAAACCTAACTTTTCACCAATTACTAAAAGTCGTTTCGATTGTTCTTCGACACTTTCATGAATACTTTGAAACCGGGTCATTAAACCTATTCCTGTTCCTAAAGTTAAACTAGTCACCAACTTACTTGATAATAAATCAACTTGAGTTGGTGTTAATTCTGAACTTTGTAAAATTCTCACTGCTGAAGATACGGCTTCAGCTTTACCAGTTAATAGCACTGTTCCCGAAGTTTCAGGAATGGGATAAACTCGCAAAGTGACTTGAGTAATAATACTCAAAGTACCGTAAGCACCAGTAAATAATTTCATCAAATCATAACCTGCCACATTTTTGACAACTCGTCCCCCAGCTTTAGCGATTTCTCCATCAGCACGGATAAAAGTTATACCTAAAATTTGGTCACGCACACCACCATAACGTTGACGCAAAGAACCTGTATCCGCAGTAGCAACAATACCACCAATGGTAGCTGATTCTGGGAAAGCTGGATCTAAGGCTAATGTTTGTCCAGATTTTGCTAAAATTTCCTGAATGTGGGCAAATTTCATTCCTGCTTCCACGGTAACAGTTAAATCACCCACAGCGTGTTCTATAAGTTGGTTAATACGTTCTGTACTAACAACAATATCAATATTTTTAGCTAAACCACCCCAATTAATTTTACTACCGCTACCACAGGCCAGAACACGCCATTGATGACTGTTGGCGGTGGTGATAACTGCGGCTAATTCCGCCTGGCTATGGGGATAAACGACGCAAATAGGATAACTTTTAGAGTCTATACTCTGTTCTAGGTTCTGCTTTTGGCCGGAGGCGAGATTTTCCCAGCAAATAACAGCATTTTCGCCGCCGAGAATCGAAGTTAAGGTAGATGCTATGGTATTCATCAATTTACTCTTTATGTCCTGATCATTAATTTAATGGTTAACTTGACCAAAATACCAAATCCCAGACTTGGATTTTAGACTGCTATGTGAGCATTCTTTTTATCCGTATTTTACTTTTGTATATTTAATCTTCATATATTTCCGTATAAATTCACTACAAAACTGACTTATGATATGATAAAACTACGGTAGCAGTATTAAACATATCGGAAAAATGTAGATTTGAGAACCCTTGGAGATCCAACATTTCTAAAAAGGTTCTGAAAAATACATATCCGATTTGAATTTTAGTTAATGTCCATGAATAATATACAGGGTCATTCTCATGTTCATTTATAACGGCAGCACTTATCTTCTCACCAACTTTGGTACATGGGAACAAGCTCAAGCTGAAGCCCAAAGTTTAGGCGGAAATCTTGTCACTATTAATACAGCATTAGAGCAAACCTTCTTAGTTAATACCTTTGGTGGCAGTCAAGAACTATGGATTGGCTATACAGATAAAGTAACAGAAGGTCAGTTCAAGTGGGTAAGTAATGAAACATCTACTTACACTAACTGGTTTCCCGGTCAACCAGATAATGGTGGACCACAGGGTGAAGATTATGTAGTGATGAATTTCGGGTCTGCTGGTAAATGGAATGATTACCCCAATAGCCTTAAACTCCTCCAAGGCATCATTGAAATTACATCTTCCACTCCCACCATTACCCTAGCAGTATCACCCAGTAGCGTAATAGAAGATGGTACAACCAACCTCATTTACATATTTACCCGCACAGGAGCGACAACCAACCCCTTAACTGTTAGCTACAGTATTACTGGAACAGCCAACAGTAGCGACTATACAGGAGCAACACCGGGAACAGGTAAAACCATTACCTTTGCGGCTGGTTCGAGTACCGCAATCTTAATTATTAACCCCACAGCAGATACCACCGTTGAAAGTGATGAAACTGTGGCTTTAACTTTAGCTCCAGGAACAGGTTACACTGTTGGTACAACCACAGCCGTCACGGGAACTATTAGTAATGATGACAGCACAAATCCAATATTTGACTACAATGGCAGCCAGTATACTTTAACCAGTTATGGAACATGGGAACAAGCTCAATCTCAAGCCCTAAGTTTAGGCGGAAATCTTGTCACTATTAACACAGCAGCAGAGCAAGATTGGTTAGTCAGTACCTTTGGTGGTAATGAACAGTTGTGGATTGGGTTGACAGATGAGGTGACAGAAGGCCAGTTCAATTGGGTAAGTAATGAAACATCTACTTACACTAACTGGTTTCCCGGTCAACCAGATAATGGTGGACCACAGGGTGAAGATTATGTAGTGATGAATTTCGGGTCTGCTGGTAAATGGAATGATTACCCCGACCCCACTACCCTTGTCCCTCCCACAGCTTTCCGAGGCATCATTGAAATTAAACAACCCGGCAATCCGATCAATGGTACTAATGGTAATGATAACCTTATTGGTACTAATGGTAATGACATCCTGAATGGATTTGCTGGTAATGACACTCTTAATGGTGGTGCTGGTATTGATACCCTTAACGGTGGTACAGACAATGATATTTACATTGTAGATAGCACCACTGACACCATTACCGAAAGTGCCAACGCAGGTATAGATACCATTCAATCTAGTGTTAGTTACACTATTGTGGCTGCTAACGTTGAAAACTTGACCCTAACAGGAACAGCAGCCAACGGTACTGGTAACACTGGTAATAACGTGATCACTGGTAACAGTGCTAATAATACCCTCAACGGTGGTGCGGGTATAGATACACTAATTGGTGGTTTAGGCAATGATAT
>JBJUHT010000043.1:0-24045 GCA_046070105.1 Dolichospermum sp. | reverse complement strand
AGTAAGGAGGTTAAAGGAAACTTATCGTATGAGAGATGCGTCTATTTAGATATTACCATCATCTCACCTAGAAAATAAATAGAAAGGTCAATTAAAATTCATTTAACCCAGGACTTACGCAAAATATCTCTCAAACCCTCTTTTCTTCGTTCCCTTCGTTCCTATGCCTTCGGCACGCTTGGCGAACGTGGTTCATTATTCCGTGACTTGTGCGTAAGTCCTATAACCTTAACAAATTTTTCTTTGTTTCCCATTATTAGTAAACTTGATCATGTTTTATGGTGCTATTTTTTCACTGTTTAAGTGTTATAAATTGTAGATTTTTTAGAAGATGTCTGAAAATTCTTTACTGTATAAATTAACCCATTTTAAAACCTCTCTCCCGACAGCACCGCAGCTAGAAAACCATGAAGTATTTGAAAAAATGGGTTTGATAATAGTCCTGTATTAGTCTCAAATTCAGGAAAATAATGGAAATAGGATGACAAATTATCAAATTTTTGCGATATTTAAAGATACTACAGCAGTTTTCGGCGATTTAAACCAGACTTTGATTACCTTCTTCCTTTGCGCCTTTGCGCCTTTGCGCGAAACAAAAACCGTGGTTCATTTACCAGCAAATTCGCTGTAATTTGATATAGGAATAATATTTGATTTTTGATAGCTTGCGTTAGGTATCAATTCTGTCTTTCTTCGGAGTGTTCCCTGACCCCTGTTCCCTGACCACACAAATTGAGGAATTAAACCCGGTTCCTATATTCACTAATTCAATAAATATAAATCAGGAGAAAAAACTGTGAAATTAGAGTGGTTGCTACCCAGTACATTTGGAAGTGTACTCATGCTATCGTCGCCGAGTTTAGCCACAACCCTGGAATCTTGGCGATTTTACCCCAATCAAAACCTCCTAGAAATTAATACCAGTGGTAATGTTCAACCCCAAGCACAACTAATTTTTAATCCCACTCGCTTAGTAATTGACCTACCGGGAGTGAAAATAAAAACTTCTCAGTTAACCCAACCTGGTAGAGGAGTGCGAGAAATTCGTATTGGCCAGTTTGACGAACAAACAACACGGATAGTTTTAGAGTTGAGTCCTGGTTATACCCTAGACCCAAATCAGGTAAAATTTGTTCCTAAACGTGCGAATCGTTGGACTGTACAATTACCGAAATTACAAAGGGAGTCTCTATCACCCCAGGGCGAAAATCCTGAAAATACTACTAATAATAATTACAATCTAGCTAATATCGTCCCCCAATCTAAACCTGAGTTTTCCACAATAGCGAATAGTAGCGGGGGAAAAACTCAATTAGAAAATTTACAAATTACTGGTGACGGCTTTTTTCTTCGCACTAATGGACCTAGTCCCCAAACAAGAACCATCAGAAGCCGTGATCAAACCACTATATTTGTTGATATCCTGGATACAACTTTATCACCAAATTCACCAGCAAGTTTAACAGTTAATAAATACGGTGTTTCCCGCATTGACCTACATCAATTGCGAACCACACCAACATCTGTACGCATGACCTTGAGGGTAGAAGAAAATAGCCCTGACTGGCGAGTAACTTCCAGTAGCAGCGGTTTAGTTCTGCTTCCTAGCAGAGGAATTGTGAATTTACCGGAAAATGAGAATCTGCCTCCAAGTATAAATAATAACGAGAATAACGGCTCGATTGCAACCATTGAATCTGTAGAAATTGTTAATAATGGTACACAATTACTGATTAGATCCGATCAAACTGTATCTGCGACCACTGGTTGGGATAGAAAATCTGGTTTATTTCGCATTACTATTCCCAACGCCAAAATAGCCCCTGATGTCAAAAATGCAACATTGGAGACAAATAGTCCTATTCTCAAACTCAGTCTTCAACCCCAACCGCCCAATACCGTAGTTATTTTTATTCAACCTGCGTCAGGTATTAGCTTAGGACCAATTAATCCAGCCGGGGACAACCTGTTGGCTTTAAAATTACAAGGATCTCGTTCAATGAGACCACCTTTAAACTTACCACCATTATCACTACCAAAGCAAGAAATACCAGACATAAATCCACAACAGCCAGAAAACAGACCTCAACCCACAGTTCCCAAAGGAAAATTAGTAGTTGTCATTGACCCCGGACATGGTGGTAAAGATTCAGGTGCGGTTGGTATCGGGGGAGTGCAGGAAAAGAACGTAATTTTACCCATTGGGAAAAGGATTGCTGAAGTTTTGGAACGAAACGGTATTCAGGTGATTATGACTAGAGATTCTGACTACTTTGTGACTTTACCCGGCCGAGTAATCATGGCTCAACGAGTTAAAGCTGATGTATTTGTGAGTATTCACGCTAATTCAGCAGGTGCAAATCGTCCAGAAGTCAACGGTTTAGAAACCTATTATTATGATAATGGTTTAAGATTAGCTCGCATTGTCCATAGTAAAATTCTGCAAAATCTCAATGTTAGAGACAGGAATGTACGCAAAGCCAGATTTTATGTGCTGCGTAAAAACTCCATGCCATCAATTTTAGTAGAAACTGGTTTTGTAACTGGTAGAGAAGATGTTACCAATCTTAATAGTCCAGCTTATCAAAATAAAATGGCAGAGGCGATCGCCCAAGGGATTCTTCAGTATTTAAAATCCAGATAAATAGTCAAGAAACAGGGAACTATGCTAAAATAATACGTCATTATCCCTGTATTATGGCAACGCCACAATCTTGAACTTGAGCAAAGTTAAAGTTAAAGCGGTGAAGTGTGTGAAGATTAGCCTCTAAATTAAGATATTGACAAATAATGATGAATGCAAATCAGGAGAAAGAATTGTGAAACTACACTGGTTAATACCTAGCACTTTTGGCACTGTCTTCATACTATCTTCGCCTGCTTTGGCTGGAAAATTAGAATCTTGGCGGTTTGATCCTCATCAAAATCGGCTAGAATTTAATACATCTAGTGCTGTCCAACCCCAAGCCCAACTAATTTTTGACCCGACGCGCTTAGTAATTGATTTACCAGGGACAGAATTTGGTCGTCCACAATTAATACAAGAAGTTGGTGGACAAATCCGTGCTATCCGTATTGGACAATTTGACGCACAAACAACGCGCTTAGTTGTAGAACTTGCCCCTGGTTACACCTTCAACTCTGGGCAAATCAAATTTATTCCCACCAATGGTAGACTTTGGATAGTAGAATTACCGAAACCAGAAGTTATTTCTGGGCAAAATAGAGAACCATCAATACCTCCACCCTTAGATCAATCATCTCAACGTACACCCGCCGCCAACAGTATTTACAACGTAGTCACAACCAATACCGTTACCTCGTCTAAACAGGTAACTCTTGAGAGATTACAGGTAACAGGAGATGGTTTTTTTGTAGGCGTAGGGGCAAACTCCTCCTGGTTGTCCAGTAATAGCCAATTGCAAGTCAATCCCAGTCTAGATAATCGCATTGTTAATATTGATATCCTGGGTGCAGTTTTATCACCAAATATGGGACAGCGTGACCTATTAATTAACCGCTATGGTGTCCGACGCATCCAATTTAGTCAATTACCAAGTAGTCCGTCCGTTGTTCGTATGACCTTGCACTTAGATAACACTAGTCGCAATTGGCGAGCAATGGTTAGTGGTAATAGCGGTTTTATCATAATACCAGATCGTGTTACTAAATTATCTAATAACGATCAATCTTCCACACCACCAGTTAGAGACTCCCTGGCGACTATTCAATCTGTAGAAATAGGTGCAAATGGTACGCAATTACTTATTGGGTCCAACCAAGCTATATCTGCTACTAGCAACTGGGATAGAAGTTCAGGTCTATTTCGCATTACTATTCCTAATGCTAAGTTAGCCCCAGAGGTACAAAGTCCAACTTTTAAAACCAATAGCCCTATCCTCAAAGTCCGTTTTCAAACCCCAGATATTAATACTGTAGTTGTTCTTCTTCAACCTGCTGCTGGTGTTAGCTTTGGACCACTGAATCAAGTCCCCTCTAGTTTATTAGCACTACCATTACTAACTACTCTCCGCCCTCAAGTCCCTGAAACTACACCCCCGATTATTCCTATACCACCATTAAATACCCCAGATTTGCTCACGCAGTCACCCCCAACAGTAAAAACACCTGTTGACGAGCCACCTCTACCAGTCCCAAAAGGGAAGATTTTAGTAGTTATTGATCCGGGACATGGTGGTAAGGATTCGGGCGCTCCTGGACTCGGTGGGTTACTAGAAAAGGATGTTGTTTTACCTATTAGCACAAAATTGGCTAGAATCTTAGAGCAAAATGGTGTCCAGGTGGTACTGACTAGAGATGCTGACTTTTTTGTGGAACTCCAAGGACGGGTAGATATAGCCAAGCGTGTCAATGCTACTGTGTTCGTCAGTATTCACGCTAATTCCGTGGACAATCGCCCCGATGTTAATGGTTTAGAAGTCTACTATTATGATAGTGGTTATGGCTTGGCAGAAACTGTTCGTCAAACTATTCTCGAAAATATCAGTACCCTGAATAATCGCGGAACTCGTAAAGCTAGGTTTTATGTGCTGAGAAAAAATTCTATGCCTGCTATTTTAGTGGAAACAGGTTATATGACCGGTCGAGAAGATAATCCCCGTCTAGGATCATCAGATTATCAGTCTCGTATGGCTGAAGGAATAGCTCGTGGTGTTCTCAATTATTTAAAACGACGTTAATATATTGTTTGCTGTTTACCACTAAGTAGGTGAACCGAAAAAAAACCGACATAAGTAACGAAAAGTAAAGTTACCCAAAACCTATTCCCTATTCCCTATTCCCTATTCCCTATTCCCTATTCCCTGTTCCCTGTTCCCTGTTCCCTGTTCCCTTGTCGTAACGACAATTTTTCACGCCAACCTACTTATCCCAATTTTTGCTGTGTGTTCTTTTTCTATTTTTGATAGACGTTTTTATGGTTTTTCCCCCCAAGTGCCTCAACGCGCTCCTATTGGGGTATTTGATAGCGGTGTCGGTGGCTTAACTGTACTGCGACAACTGTATCAGCAACTTCCCAATGAATCAATTATTTATGTGGGAGATACCGCTCGTCTTCCTTATGGTATTCGTTCTCAAGCAGAAATTCTGCAATTTGTCCGCGAAATCCTCTGTTGGATGCGCCTACAAGGAGTTAAAATGGCCATTATGGCCTGTAATACTAGTTCGGCTCTGGCATTAGATATTGTCCGCTCAGAATTTGATTTCCCTATTTTAGGTGTGATTTTACCAGGTGCTATGGCTGCTGTGGAACAAGGTCAGCGCATTGGTGTGATTGCTACCCCCGCAACGGCTCAAAGCAATGCCTATCGTCAAGCTATTTTAGAAATTAGATCTCATGTCCAAGTCTGGCAAGTTGGTTGTCCAGAGTTTGTGCCTCTAATTGAGCAAAATCGCATTCATGACCCTTATACTGCTCAAATAGCCAAAACTTATCTAGAACCCTTACTCCACCAAGAAATAGATACTTTAGTTTATGGTTGTACCCATTATCCTCATTTATCACCAGTTTTGCGATCGCTCCTCCCCACCCACGTCAAACTAATTGACCCAGCAGTTCATGTGGTCGTCGCTTGCTCCCAAGAGTTAGATATATTAGGTATTAAAAATAATTATCCACCTATGCCTACCCGCTTTGCTGTCAGCGGTTGTCCGCAACAATTTACTCAGTCTGGTTTGCAGTGGTTGGGTTATACCCCTATGGTAGAACAGGTATGTTTTGCTGATGCTGTTATCTCTTAAAAGCAGGATTCATCATTACTAGGGTAGAATAGGGAAAGGAAAATAAATCCCCTCTCTTCCTGCCCCCTGTGTTACTTTCTTTCATTGACTATTTACTACTTCAGTCACCTTAGCAGTTAGTCCTCTGCTTCGCTTGTAATTATCTAGTCCAATATTAGGATTAAATGAATCCCTTTGATGAACATCCTTTTTACCTGTTCGCTTTGCTAATGCTAATAATAGGTACACGCTGAATAAGTATCCAGCTGCTAGAGTAAATATCATCATAGGCATATTTTCGTAAATCATTGTTCCACCATCTTTGATTGCTAAGGAATATAAAATTGCATAAAAAACTAGCAAAACTTGAGTCAACAAGGTGTTCTTGATGCCTGTAGTTAGCTATACCAAGATTTCCAGGAGAAAACCCAAATTTCTCTGGAAAATCCATTTATGTTCTTAAAAATCAACTTTCCTAGACCATATATCCGATAGCAGCCAAATTGCTAAATAGCAATAGGTAACTGCTCTCATTAGCAGCTTATGGGGTCTGTGTTATTGATCTCACACCAATTTTAATAGATATACGCTGCCTTTCAACGTAGGCTGAATACGTTGATTTATTTCCATGATTGGAAAAGCATAATTCAAATCAAAAGGTATGCTTGTCTCAAAGAGTTTAAATGTGAATAGCTTCCATCTTCTCTTAGACGACGAGTTATTTTAGACTCACAACACTATTGCGTAAAATCATCATAAAATGGTTTTACTGAGGAAGTGAATAATCTCAAAAATTTAATATCTCTAGAGATTAGCTTAACACAACTACCTTGAATTTGAAGCTAATTTCTAGACTAAATTTTAAATTTTTTTACTGTTGACAGATAGCCTAGATTGATTTATACTAAGTGTACTTTTATTAACATTACATCTTGGATGATTGCGGTCTTGTTGCTAGAGTTAGCAAATATCAAGCATTTTCAAATAGTTGCTTATTTTAACATATTTTAAATCCGAGATAGAAACAAAGTCATAGAAATTAAAAATCAGATGACTGGAGGAAAACTTGGCGGTGACACTGGGTTATCTTAAAATTAAAGGATATGTAAACTTTCGTAAACTAAGCCAGAGTCCGCCCATCCATGACCCCAGCCACCTCCCTGTTTACCCCTGTGGAAGCAGACCTGCAAATACTAGCAGATAACCTGAAACAGCTAGTTGGAAATCGCCACCCCATTCTTTATGCCGCAGCCGAACATTTGTTCGGTGCTGGGGGTAAGCGTATCAGACCTGCCATAGTGCTACTGATATCGCGGGCGACCATGTTAAATACAGATATCACAGCGCGTCACAGACGATTAGCAGAGATTACAGAAATGATTCATACAGCCAGTTTGGTGCATGATGATGTAGTAGACGAGTCAAACGTCCGCCGTGGTGTACCGACCGTACATAGTTTGTTTGGTAATCGCATTGCCGTACTGGCGGGGGATTTTCTTTTTGCTCAATCCTCCTGGTACTTAGCGAACCTCAACAACTTGGAAGTAGTCAAACTACTTTCAGAAGTAATTATGGATTTAGCGGCCGGGGAGATCCAGCAAGGGCTAAATCGTTTTGATGCTAGTCTTTCTACAGAAACTTACCTGCAAAAGAGCTATTACAAAACAGCGTCATTAATTGCCAACAGTGCCAAAGCTGCCGGACTAATTAGTGAAACATCCCTAGAAACTGCCGAACACTTGTACAGTTATGGTCGCCATCTAGGTCTTTCCTTCCAGATAGTAGATGATATTCTTGATTTCACCAGTTCAACAGACACCCTGGGTAAACCAGCTGGTTCTGATCTCCAAAGTGGCAACCTCACAGCCCCAGCCTTATATGCCTTGGAAGAAAAACCCGACTTAGAGGTTTTAATTGCCAGGCAGTTTGCCCAGAGTGGGGACTTAGAGCAGGCATTAGCGCTAATTCATGACAGTCGGGGTATTGAGAGAGCTAGAGAATTAGCTGCTCACCACGCCCAATTAGCCAATGAGCATATCAGCACTTTAGAGCCATCAGAATCACGCCAAGCCCTAATGGATTTAACTGACTACGTACTTAGTCGGCTCTATTAAAAAATCGCAGGAGATATCAGATTTTCGGATGTTGGGTGTTAGGTCTCCATTATTCCAAGTTCAGTTCCCATCTTTTTTGACTTTTTCAGGTATTTAGGCAATATTGGGAGGAACTTTTCTTGGGGGTCTAAATTTTTGTAGTTGTTGACCAATCAAGGTTTCCACCTCAGAGCGCTGCACTTCGACCGTATGGGTGATAATTCCTGGTGTTTCCAGGAAAACTATACTGTGTAATGGTTTGAGAGCTACTAATTGGAACAAAAGGTGGGTAACATACATGGAGGCTGGCATCACTTGAGGGTCACGCCCAGCATCCGAGATTAGAGAAACATCCTGTATGGTAGGGAAAGCGTAAATAACTTGCTTTTCTATTCCTGGATTTGCGCGATTGCTCAAAGTAGTTAAAACCCAATCCTGCTGAGAATTTTTGAGGATAAAGTATTGGTAGTGTTTTAACCTTTGGGCAATAGTGACTAATACAGGAGCGATTGATACCATAATTTGTGGTGTCATACCATCCTGGGGTGCATTGTCTATCAGCAATTGAATTTGTGCTTCTAAATCCATCATGAATTGTTAATGACTTTTGGATAATGGCGAAAACACGAGAGAAGAAGACCCCAGAAAATCGAGATTGACGAAGTATTTTTTGGTGGCCACACCCTCAACGTAAATTAGTTTAGGTTCAAGAAAAAAACTATGAAGCTAACATCCAAAGTCTAACAAGTCGCGTCCAAAATATGTTAAAGTCTTTTTGAGAACTGGGACTATGAATTCAGCCGCAATCGCAACTACTCAGGGGAAAATTTCTATCCACGTGGAGGTCATCTTTCAATTCCTATTTAGGGAACTTCAACAGTCAACTAGGGCTTCAAAGCAAAATTGTCATGATGTATCCGTAAGAATTACCAATGAAGTCCTGCGGGTTTGTCATGAAAGTAAACGCATTCAAACTTCCGGGTCTGTAGAAAGTTCAGCCATGAGTCTAGCTAAACATCGCTTACAACAGTGTATCCGATACTATCAGTTAGGTTCAAGTCGTGGTCGGGTAGAACTACATAGTACATTGAGTGCAATTGTTTACCGTTATATTAATCCCCCTCACAAGCAATTGAGCTATCAAGGGCGATTGACTATCATTGAAGATTTTATTCAGAGTTTTTATTTAGAGGCTTTAAATGCCTTTAGAAGGGAAAACCAACTAGATTCGACCTATCGCCCCCAAACTCTATTGGAATTGGGAGAATACATGGCATTTACCGAGAGATATGGTAAACGTCGGATTCCCCTACCGGGAAGACAGCAACAATTAATTATTCTCCGAGCGCAAACTTTCTCGAAACAGCAACCTCCAGAAACAAGTGTAGATATAGAACAGGCTTCTGAAGGTGGTAGTGGTGAGTCTGATAGTTCTTGGGAAGAACCGGCTATTCACCAATTGCGTTCGGCTATGGCTTCCCAGACCGAACCAGAAGAAGATACTCTACGCTCCGTTGTGATTACAGAATTAATCAATTATTTACAGGAAAAAGAACAATCTGACTGTGTTGATTACTTTACTCTTCGTCTTCAGGATTTATCAGCACCAGAAATTGAGTCAATTTTGGGTTTAACATCTCGGCAGCGTGATTACTTACAGCAGCGGTTTAAATATCATTTAATTCGGTTTGCTCTTTTACATCGCTGGGAATTGGTACATGAGTGGTTAGAAGTTTCTTTACCGACTAATTTAGGTTTAACTCCGATTCAGTGGGAAACTTATTTAGCCCAGCTAGATGATAAACAAAGATCCATCTTAGACTTAAAACAGCAAGGAAAAGCTGATGAGCAAATATCTAAAACTGTAGGCTTGTCCATGGCACAATTACATAAACGTTGGTTTAAGATATTAGAGCAAGCTTGGGAAATTCGTAACTCCTTAGTTTCCGGATCTAGTGCATCTACCCATGAATGGTGACTTGTAAATCCTCACATTGGAAAATCATGTCCAGACCTACGGGTATAGCTTATTAGAATGTGAGTCAACTGATGGGGTAGTATCATTACTCAAGACAGTAGCCTGAAAACGGTGAACTTAGCTTGACAAGAACAGCCCCAAACCTTTCAATTGGGAGAAATTCCTACTGTGCAAGAACGTTTTCAAGCTATTCTTAAGCGTCGTTTACAAGCCCAAATAGCAAAAAATCCACCGTTATTCCCCTGGGAAACACAATTGTTAGAATATCCTGACAGTGTCGAAGAACAATCACTGGGATTAGTTCCTGTTTGGGGGTGGACTGTCCACCAGTCTCAACTAAATTTACCTATTGCGTTACCTGAAAACATTTTCTGGCAATTGTTAGCCAAATGTCAACTTTTATTGACATCTTCTGTGCCTCTGGGAGCTAAATTAGTTCAGGTGGTAGAAAGTATGTTTCCCACGGATACTCAGTCAATTAATGATTTGGCTGCGTTGGTCCTCAGAAGCTCTTATCGTTCGGCAGATACCTTGACAGTGTCTAACATTGAGAGCGATTATTTTGATTTACTACCACGTCAACAAATGGCGTTGTCGTTAATGGCCGCCAAACAACTGCTGGAAAATTTAACTTTGTCAATTTCATTGACTCAACCTTTAGTAGAAAGACAATGGCTGACCACTGTGGGGAATCTGAATATTCGGGGAGAATTATGTCATTCAGATCACGTGACAAAGTTAATAATTAAGGGGAAATTACCAGCACTGGGGACTTTGCAAATTCAGGATAGTAATAGTCAAGAATTAGTAATATCTGAGGCTTGTGCTATACCAGTTATAGAACTGCAAATTGATCAAAATCAGTCAACTTATACCTTAGCGGTGGAGTTACCAGAATTGGACAAACTGCCTTTATTCTTGGCTATTCAGGTGAAAATATAACTAAATCGCCATATCTAGGAATTAACCAAATATTGCGTAAGTTCCCAATTTCAGGCTAAGATCAGGGGTAATTGCAGACAAGATAATAGTTTTTGTATCTGGTATTATGTCCACAGTGTCTACATGATATTACTAACTTGAAAATGTTTAATTTATCTAGGATGAATGGCTTTTGGCGTTTACCTGTAGGTAATAACTGGCAAGAAAAGAGAGGAAAATCAGCGATTAAAGAAGTGGAAGATGCAATTCCTTTACGATTGCTGGTGTTGGTATTGGTGACATTGGGGATTGTAGCTACGGATATTGCGGGTGAAACTAAATTTAGTCTGTGGACAATACCACTGACTATGGTGGGGACATGGTGGAGTTACTACCGTCGTCGTCGTTCTAACATTCCAGTGCAGTTTTGTATTGCGATAGGAATGTTATTGGCTTTGGGGGCTTTTTTTGGCCGGTTTGCTGGTAATTGGAATGATACCAGGTTGAGTTTGGCGGAATTATTGATTCAATTGCAAGTGCTACACAGCTTTGATACACCTCGACGCAAAGATTTAGGGTATTCTATTGTCATTGGGTTGATATTGGTAGGTGTAGCAGCAACATTGAGCCAAACTATGGCCTTCGCGCCTGTGTTACTATTATTTTTGGCTGTTGCTTTGCCAACTTTAACTCTAGATTACCGATCCCGTCTGGGTTTGAAGCAGTCCACTGCCGAAAAATCCCCAAAAAAGAATTATCCTAGTTTTAATTTTAAATTCCTAATTTTAAATTTTTTGTTGATTGTGGCTTTAGGACTGGGGATTTTTGCTATTTTACCCAGGTTTCCTGGTTATCAACTCCGATCTTTTCCTGTGAGTGCGCCGATTAAAGCTCCAGAAAATTTTACAGGACGTAGTATTATTAACCCGGGTTATGTGCGTGAAGGTAGGGGTAAGGGTAATGGTAATGATAGTGGTAGAGAGTCGGGAAATGCGGGTGAACCGGGGAAAATAGACGATAATTTTTATTACGGTTTCAATAGTGAGATGAACCAAAACCTGCGGGGAGAAATGAAACCCAAAGTAGTGATGCGTGTGCGATCGCAAGCGGAAGGATTTTGGCGTGTTTTAGCTTTTGATAATTATACAGGTAAAGGCTGGAAGATTTCCCGTAATGATCAAGTTACCACCCTCAGACAATCACCTTGGTCTTACCGTATTTCTATTGACTCCCCACCCTTTATTAATATGACAAAGGAGGTGGTACAAACTTACAATTTGGTATCGGAATTGCCTAACCTCATTCCGGCTATGTCTTACCCGAAAGATTTATACTTTCCTACGCCGATGATAGCAGTTGATCAAGAAGATGGTTTACGTGCGCCGGTAGAGTTATCAGAAGGGCTAACATATACTGTAGTTTCAGATGTTCCCTACCGAAACCGCTCTTTGCTAGGTCAAGCCTCGACTAAATATCCAGCCAATATTCAAAAGTATTATCTGCAAGTCCCCCCAGAAATTGCTGGTAAGGTGCGAAAACGGACTGAGGAAATACTGAGTAGTTATGATCAACAAAGGGTTTCCCGTTCTCCAGGTACTAAAAATCTCAATTCAGCTTACGAAAAAGCTCTCTATTTGGCTCAGTATCTCAAACAAAATTACGCCCTGCCCACAAATCCCTTAGAATTACCATATTTGGGTGAAAAGGATGATTTAGTAACAACCTTTTTATTCAAAAATAAAGGTGGTTATCCTGACCATTTTTCTACTGTATTAACGGTAATGCTACGTTCAATTGGTATTCCAGCCCGGTTAGTAGCGGGATTTGCTCCGGGTGAGTTTAATCCCTTTACAGGTATGTATGTTGTGCGTAATACAGATGCTTACGCGATGACGGAGGTTTATTTTCCTAAGTATGGTTGGTTCAGTTTTGATCCAATTCCGGGACACCCTTTAATTCCTCCTTCTATAGAAAAAGATCAAACTTTCAGTGTTGTGCGTCAATTTTGGAATTGGGTGGCTGGTTGGTTACCTCCACCAATTACAGCTATTTTAAATACTCTGTTTGGGACGATATTCAGGTTGTTATTCCAGGGAATAGTCTGGTTTTTGGCTTTATTTACGAAAGGTTGGTTAGGGGTATTAACTGGTTTAATTGTGGTGACAATTGCGGCTTTCTTTGGTTGGTTAGGTTGGGGACAATGGCGTAACTGGCTAAATGTCCGTTGGTTAAATAAATTACCGCCCATGGAAAGACTCTACCAACAAATGCTGCAATGGAGCGCTAATAAGGGTTTTCGTAAGCATCCTAGTCAAACACCTTTAGAATATGCTTTGGTTTCATACCAATACTATTCTCCAGAAGTAGCTCAAGTGATAGATGAAATCTGTCATGCTTATGTAAGTTGGCGCTATGGTGATTATAATCCTAACTGGCAACAACTACAACAAAGATGGCAGACATTGAAAAAAGTTGAGAGAAATCGCGTTTCTTGATCATTGGTGGCGATAAATGCCGATACAAAAAAGCTATAAGCTGAAACATGGTCTGATTAAAAGCTTGTGTTTAATTTTTAACCGCCTTACATCCCCACCCTGTAGAGGGATGGGGTATTACGGCGTTTTCTGATAAATTAAAAATATAAAAATATATTGCATAATATACTGCATAAGGATCAGATATGGCCATCTCACTGGCTAAAAATTCAGCTTCCTAGTAATTTAGCTATTATTGTTTAGTATTGACTGACCAGAACTTAAATAGGGTGACATAAACTCCATGGGACAAGGTTTTCTACAAATTGTTTTAACACTATGTATTATAGTATTTATTACGCCAAAACTGGGAAAATACATAGCTAGTGTTTTCTTGGGAGCAAGGACAATTCTTGATCCTGTGATGAAGCCCCTAGAGGCTATAATTTATATTTTAGGGGGTGTGGGTAAAAAAAATGATATGACAGGTTGGCAATATATCCGCGCTTTACTATGTACTAACTTAGTTATGGGTGGTGTAGTCTATGCTATTCTCTATTATCAAAAACTTTTACCCTGGAATCCCAATGAATTGGGACGAATGAAATGGGATTTATTATTACATACCACAATTTCCTTTCTCACCAACACCGACCAACAACATTACGCACCGGAAAATACCTTTAGTTATTTTAGCCAAACGTCGGCTTTAGGCTTTTTGATGTTTACTTCAGCAGCGAGTGGGTTGGTAGTGGGAATTGCTTTTATCCGGGGGTTGACGGGCAGAAAACTGGGGAATTTTTATGTTGATTTTACTCAGGCTATCACTAGAATATTACTACCTTTATCCATAATTGGGGCGATCGCTTTAATTATCACAGGTGTACCCCAAACTTTGGCTGGAACTCTGGGGGTAGAAACTTTAGAAGGAAAAATTCAGTACATAGCTAGAGGTCCGGTAGCTTCTTGGGAGATTATAAAGATGCTAGGGGAAAATGGCGGCGGTTTTTTTGCAGCTAATTCCGCTCACCCTTTTGAAAATCCTAATGGTGCTTCTAATTTAATAGAAATTATCGCTATGTTGGCCATTCCCACGTCTTTAATTTATACCTACGGAGTATTTGCTAACAACCTGAAACAAAGTTGGTTATTATATGGGATGGTGTTTATCATCTTTGTTGTTCTTATTGGCTTTACGGCCACAGAAGAATTACAAGGAAACCCACTGATTAACAACGCTTTAAAATTAGAATTACCAAATTTAGAAGGTAAAGAAGTTAGATTTAATTGGGCGCAAACCGCATTATGGGCAGTTACAACCACTTCTACCCAATGTGGCGCTGTGAATGGAATGCAGGATTCTCTTATGCCCAATGGGACATTTTCTAGCTTATTCGGGCTATTTTTACAAATAATTTGGGGCGGACAGGGAATAGGAACTGCTTATCTTTTCATTTATCTAATTCTCACGGTTTTTCTGACTGGTTTAATGGTAGGACGCACTCCAGAAATTTTTGGACGCAAAATTGAAAAACGGGAAATTGTTCTTGCTAGTGTGGTGCTATTAATTCACCCGATAATGGTTTTAATTCCCAGTGCTGTCGCTTTAGCTTATCCTATATCTCTATCAGGTATCAGCAACCCTGGTTTTCATGGTATTTCCCAAGTGGTTTATGAATACGCTTCAGCCGCAGCTAATAATGGTTCTGGTTTGGAGGGATTAAATGATGATACATTATGGTGGAATTTAAGTACAACTGCCAGTATTTTTGCGGGACGTTATATACCAATTATTGCTCTACTACTATTAGCTGATAGTATGTCTGAAAAACAAGTAAGTCCAGAAAGCAAGGGAACTTTGAGAACTGATTCTTTATTATTTACCAGTATTACTGCTGGTGTCACTTTGGTTTTAGGAATCTTGACATTTTTCCCTGTTTTGGCTTTGGGACCAATTGCTGAAGGGTTTAAACTCGCTGCTGGCAGTTAATATAGATTGAGATAATATAGCATTTCCCGTCTCGGTTAGGTACAGGGATAAGAAATTAAACACAGATAAATAAACGCAGATGAATCTGTACCTCTGTGGACTAGGAAATGCTATAAGAAGATGAAGATAATTTTCCCTCTTCCTGACTTGGTGACTCCTAAAAAATTACTTATATATGAACTCAAACGGAACTAGTTCTAATTCTAAAGCTCCCCGTCCTCGTTATCGCCCCAAAAAACACAGAAAAGCGCGAATAACGAACAAAGGACTTTATATTCGAGCAATTAGAAGTGCTTTTATGAAATTGCATCCTCAATATGCTATCAAAAATCCAGTGATGTTTTTGGTATGGGTAGGAACAATTATCACCTTTTGTGTAACGATTTATCCCCAATTATTTGGACCAATAAACCAAAAAAACCCCTATTTATTTAACGGTCTGCTGACAGGAATTTTGCTGTTTACGATTTTATTTAGTAACTTTGCTGAGGCTGTAGCGGAGGGAAGAGGGAAAGCCCAGGCTGATACTTTACGTTCAACGCAGTCAGCTACTAACGCCAAAAAGATTGATGTTGACGGTACAATTACAGAAGTTCCGGCTACTAGTCTAAACCGGGGGGATACTATCCACGTCGTATCAGGTGATATCATTCCTGCGGACGGTGAAGTAATCATGGGTATTGCGTCTGTAGATGAATCAGCGATTACTGGCGAATCTGCCCCTGTTCTCAAAGAATCAGGCTCGGATGTTGCCAGTTCTGTTACAGGAGGTACACGCATTATATCCGATGAATTGATTATTCGTGTCACGGCTGAACCAGGTAAAGGCTTTATTGACCGGATGATTGCTTTAGTAGAAGGAGCAGAGCGCACTAAAACGCCTAATGAAATTGCTTTAACAGTATTATTAGCGGTTCTGAGCTTGGTATTTCTATTTGTAGTGGCAACTCTTCCCGCCTTTGCTTACTATGTGAATAGTCCTGTGAGTGTACCGGTTCTCATTGCTCTTTTAGTAGCACTTATACCCACAACTATCGGCGGTTTACTGAGTACCATTGGTATTGCGGGTATGGATAGGGTAGCTCAATTTAACGTCATTGCTACCTCTGGAAGAGCCATAGAAGCCTGTGGAGATATAAGTACCCTAGTTCTTGACAAAACTGGGACAATCACCCTGGGAAACCGTTTAGCAGAGGAGTTTATTCCTATCAATGGCCACTCAGTTATAGAAATTGCTAATGTAGCTTTGGCTGCTAGTATCTTTGATGATACTCCAGAAGGTAAATCTATTGTCCGACTGGCAGAAAGGTTAGGTGCAAATTTTGATTTAGACCGTAAACAGGCACAGGGAATAGAATTTTCGGCCAAAACTCGCATGAGTGGTACTAATTTACCAGGTGGTAGGGAAGTAAGAAAAGGTTCAGTGGAAGCAATTAAAGGCTTTACCCTATCGCGTCATGGACGGAATACTCCAGAATTAGATGTTGCTTATGAACAGGTTTCTCGTCAAGGTGGTACACCCTTAGCGGTTTGTCTCGACCATGAAATTTACGGTGTTATCTATCTGAAAGATATTGTTAAACCGGGTATCCGTGAACGATTTGACCAACTCCGACGCATGGGGGTAAGAACAATTATGCTCACAGGAGATAATCATATTACCGCCTCTGTAATTGCTCAAGAAGCGGGGGTAGACGAATTTATCGCTGAAGCTACCCCAGAAGATAAAATAACTGTGATTCAACGGGAACAGGCTGAGGGTAAAATAGTAGCGATGACCGGAGATGGAACTAATGACGCTCCCGCTTTAGCACAGGCTAATGTGGGTGTGGCGATGAATACGGGAACACAAGCAGCCAAAGAAGCCGCCAATATGGTAGATTTGGATTCTGATCCTACTAAGTTAATTGATATTGTTAGTATTGGTAAGCAATTGTTAATTACCCGTGGAGCATTGACAACCTTTTCTATTGCAAATGATATTGCTAAATATTTTGCAATTATTCCTGTACTTTTCACTGCTGCTAAATTAGAAAGTCTGAATATTATGAGGTTAACTAGTGTTAATTCGGCTATTCTCTCTGCATTAATTTACAATGCTTTAATTATTCCAGCTTTGATTCCCCTAGCTTTAAAAGGTATTCAATTTCGACCTTTGACAGCTAATCAACTTCTACAACGAAATATTTTAATTTATGGTTTAGGTGGGGTAATTGCGCCATTTATTGCGATTAAGTTCATAGATATGATGATTACATTTGTCGGTTTAGCTTAAATTATAGCACTTCTTTTGTGTTATGAGGTACATATCTAGCGGGCAAGATGCCCGCACCACAAGAGTTTCATGATTCAACTTTGACTCCTCTCACAAGCACCAAAACGCTGTATTAAATTAAGCGGTTAATTATTCTTGAGATATCACTATTGTATAATCCAGTTTAATCAAGGATAATTGTAGGTTGGGTAGAGCGACAGCGAAACCCAACACATTCATGAAGTTGTTGGGTTTTGTTCCTCAACCCAACCTACACAATTTAACAGAATTGTTGTATAATCTGCATTTCTTAAACCTGATCTGATCAAACTGATAAAATTTATGAGATTATCCAGATTTAAGTCCCAATTACCCATCATTATTTTTCTGGTGATGAGTTTAAATTTATTGATTGCTCCGGTGGTTTATGCTAATAGTGGTGGTACGTTAGATAAAGTTTCTGCTTGGGCAATTGGTATTTTAGGTTTTACGACTTTGATGTTAGTAGTTTATTTGTTTATAGTCATTTTTCAGCCAGAACGCTTTTAAAATTCAAAAATTCAAACAAGTTTAAATAAAATTAAAAATGAAATTATGTCTATTTTTAGGGAAATTTTCAAAGCGGTTAGAATTACTGTGGTAGTTTGGTTATTAACGGCAATTATATATCCCCTGTTTATATTGCTAGTGGGACAGTCAATTTTTCCGTTTTCAGCTAATGGTAGTATCATATCAAATATCAATGCTCAACCCATTGGTTCAACTTTAATTGGTCAAGGTTTTACCTCAGACCGTTATTTTTATAGTCGTCCTAGTGCTGTTAGATACAGTCAAGGTCAAAAAGCTGAACCTACTGGCATTTCTGGAGGTAGTAATTTTGCTCCTACTAATGCTCAACTCCGGGAACGCATTCTCAAACAAACGGAAGAATTGCAAAATGAAAATAAACAGGCCGTAGCTGATTTGATTTATACATCAGCCTCCGGTTTAGATCCCCATATTTCCTTAGCAGCAGTACGAGAACAAATAGCAAGAGTAGCACAGGCACGGGGGGTAAAGGAAGATGATATTATCCCGTTAATTAGTAGGTATATTGATGGCAGGTTTTTAGGTATTTTTGGTGAACCTGGGGTGAATATTTTACGCTTAAATTATGCCCTGGATTTACAAGAAATCAATCGTAAACAAAATTAGTTGTTGATAGGTTGTTAATGGCCATTTTCTTTTACACTACTATTGATATCCATAAAAGTATTTGAGTCAATGCACCCGACTCGCGTTATCGGTTTGATGAGTGGTACATCTGTAGATGGTATAGATACCGCTTTGGTGGAAATTTCTGGCCGGGATTTGGATCTGAAGGTAGAGTTGATAGCGGGGGAAACTTATCCCTATCCCCCCCAACTCAGAGAACAAATTCTAGAACTTGGCGCTGGTGCTGCTGTATCAATGGCAGAATTAGCTACCATAGATGATGCTATCTCTCGGAGTTTTGCTGAAGCTGCTCAATTGATCCAAGTTGGTCATCAAGCAGCTACTTTGATCGGTTCTCATGGTCAGACTGTTTACCATCTTCCACGTCAGGAAGCAGGAGAACTCGGTTATAGTTTGCAACTGGGACGGGGATCATTAATTGCCCATTTAACTGGTATTACTACTGTCAGTAATTTCCGAAGTGCTGATATTGCCATTGGTGGCCATGGTGCGCCCCTTGTCCCTAGAGTTGATGCCTATTTACTCGGTGATTATCGGGAAGAACGTTGTATACAAAATATTGGAGGTATTGGTAATGTAACTTACCTACCAGCGGTCAGTGATCATTGGTTGTCCCAAATTCGGGGTTGGGATACAGGTCCGGGTAATAGTCTATTGGATTTGGCTGTACAACATTTTACTAATGGGGCTAAAACCTATGATGAAAATGGTGATTGGGCAGCTAGTGGTACACCCTGTTATCCATTGGTAGAAAAATGGCTAGGTCATGAGTATTTTCACTTACCACCGCCGAAATCTACTGGACGTGAGTTATTTGGTGTCGCTTATTTACATCAGTGTTTAGAAGATGCTCAGGACTATCAGTTCAGTACATGGCCAGCGGATTTTTTGGCAACCATTACAGAACTGACAGCAGTTTCTATTGTTCACAATTATGACACTTTTCTACCAAGAAAACCACATCAGGTGTTATTATGTGGTGGTGGTAGTCGTAATATTTACTTAAAACGGCGGTTAGAGTTGTTACTGGGGAAAGTTCCAGTTTCTACTACGGATAAATTGGGTATAAGCTCGTCCTTTAAGGAGGCGATCGCTTTTGCGGTTTTAGCATACTGGCGCAGTGTCGGTATTCCTGGTAACTTACCTGCTGTGACAGGAGCATCTCAAGAGGTGTTGTTAGGGGAAATATCCCCGGATTTTTCTCTAGGCCATGCTAGAACCTGAGTCTAGACCCCACTGTTGTTTAAGCAGTTCTTGATAAGTTGCTTCACGCACCATCATTTGCCTATAAAGCTTAACTAAGAAGTCTTGAGCTTGTTCGTGGCTCATCTCTTTGACTTGTGTAGCAAAGGAGCAAATGCTAAATTGCTGTTCCAAGGACAGTTCAACTGGTTGATTCATAATGAACTCCAAAACAAACAACGTATAAAAACGACATTCACAACAGAATTGAAGAGTTAGGAGTCAGTAGTTAAAAGTAAACTAGCTTTCGCTTGTTACTGAGATTATGTACTGATTTTGTCTACAATTTGCTATGTCACATAAACATCCGCAAAAGTGATTTCTAGATTTTGGTTAACATTTGTTTCTCTATATTAAGAAATATAACAAATGTTTGACAGTTTGCCCATCTTTTGAAATTTATTTCTCATCAGAGGTAACTAATTGGGTTTTCATCTAGATGCTGTAGACAGTTGACATGATATTTGCTGTTTATTTAGACATATTCCCAGATAGAATATGTTGGTTGGGGTAAATTAGAAAAATTTAAACTCCTATGATATTTGGAGGGTAGAAATATTTTTAGCAAGTTCTTGAGGGGAAAAATGCTCAAATTGAACAAAATCTTCAGTATATTTACTTTTTGTAGTGCGGGGGGAGGGAAATTACAGCAAGTTTAGCTTGAGTGAGGTACAACTTATGCGTATCTTGCCCGCACCACAAGAGTTTCATGATTCAATTTTGTACTTCATCAGAGCGAAAAACGCTGTATTATACTTTTCTCATAGCATACATCCCACTGGTAAAAAGCGGTCGAATTTCTGAGATTACATCCAAATACCTTGAGGAGATATGCAGATAAGGGGAAAATCAAAAGCATTAAAAATCCAGCAGCATAAAAATTGTACAATGTCAAATCATCTATAACCTGATTTACTGATTGGGAATCATTGTAAATTTACCATTTTCAATTTTCACTAGTACAGCCTGACCCTTACGTTCTCTTTCTGATGTAAACTCAAGTGGAGAACCTGATGTTTTCTCACTAGGGAGATTAACATTTTGCAAGCTGTCTAATACTGTAGTTCTTGTCGAACTCGCAGATAGAGACTTAATAAAAGCCTGAGTAGCATCATAGCTGGTTGCAGTTGCCCAAGTAATATCTACTTCCTTATTTACTCCCCACTGATTTCTTGCTTTTTGAGCGAAGGTTTTAGCTTCTGGTTGCTCTTCAAACCAGGGAACTGCCATTATTAAACCCTCTACATTTTTACCACCTTTCTCTAAAGTTGTTCTTTTATAAAGACTATCTCCACCTAACATCTTTAATTCTGGTATTCCCACTTTTTGGGTCTTGAGTTGCTTATTTTTCTTGGTAATCTCCTTAGCAATGTCAATAGCAATATCAGTAATTTGTGTATTTGGCAATAGTATGGCTGCTTGTGCTGTATCATCATATACGCTTTTAGTAACTTCTTCTTTTGCGTTAAATGAACTAGCATTCATATCAATATTACGAACTACCTTACCTCCTAGTTTCTCAAAATGCCTGGTAAATTCTTCTCTGATACTTTTACTATAAATACTCTGATCATTTATAAAAACAACTACTCTTTTCACGTTCAGTTTATTAAAAGCATATTCAGCCAGTGCTTTTCCCGCAGTTTCATCGGAATAAACAACTCTAAAAAAAACTGGATTCTGGAGTAACAAAATGGAGGTGCTGGTAGGAGATATAACTGCTAATTTGGCTTTTTCATACTCTGGTAATGCCTCCTTGGTAGTATCACTAGAATTATGTCCTATTACTCCTAATATTGAATCATCTTTAACCAGTTGTTGAGCTATTTGTTGAGCTTGTTTTGGATCGTTGTTATCATTGGCAATAACTATTTCTAGTAGTCTACCTGTCAAACCCTTGTTTCTATTAAATTGTTCCTGTGCTTGAGCTACTCCACGTAATACCCCTTCAGCACTTCGTACAACTACCGCTAAAGTAAGAGGAGAACCTGCTTGACGCGCTAGAGCATTGTTATAATAAATTACTACTTCTGGGTCATTTTTGTTTGCTTCTATGGCTTTTTTAAAAAACTTAGCTGCTTGTTCATAATCACCTTTTTGGAAAGCCTGAATACCTTGATCACGAAATATATTAGTAATGAGAGGAAATAGGGTTCTTTCGCCTCTACTAATTCTACTATTATCTGCTACACAAAAAACCCCAAATTCTTTTTTTTCACCTACTGAACATGGCTGGGTAGATTTAACTAATAGAATACTAGAAATAATTAATGATAAGGTAGCTATTGCTGCTACAATAATCAGCTTAGGATTTTGTAAAGTAACTACTGGAGAATTTTTGGGACTGTTACTTAACGTCCTTATACCTCTTATATCTGTAGCTCTTATACAAGCAGCTAATGAATTATTTTCTGTTTTTTTGATTATTTTATGTTGAGATTGGACTTGATTTTCAACTATATCATTATTGTTTTGATCACCGACTTCTGTTTTGTATGCTGTATGGTATGATTTTACATCACTATGACTTTTTTTTTGATCAAAGTTTAATTGATCTAATTCGTGAATTTCTTCTCTTAGAGGGTGACGTTGTATAATCCAAAGACGAACTAATTCTAGTTTAACGTTTACTTTTCCTTCTGTTTCATCCAGAAACCCATTATTTCTGAGGTCATGTTCTGTTTCTGTAATTAACTTATTGTCTAAACTATGTGTTAATCGTGTTATTAATTCTAAATAATTTTCCGAAGTTTCTTGAGATTCTGCAATTGCTGAAAAAACAATTTTTTCTGGAATAGAAAACCCATCCCAAAACCAAGCTAAACCAGCTTCAGCTAACTCAATTACTTTATTTATAATCTTCTCTACGTCTTCTTTATTAACTTGACAATTATCATTTTCTCGCGCTCTACTAAAAATAGCAAAACATATCACTTGAGTGAAATAAGGATGTCCTGCTGATAAATTTAAAATGGTCTCGATGGCATTTTCTTCATATTGTAAAATATCTTTGGCTGGGTCAATAATCAGTTTTTTGGCATCACTTTCATTTAAGAGTCCGATTTCTGTCACAGGTACATCTCTAAATATCTCACTTTTTTTGAGATTATTTAGTGATTTTGATTTTTGGTCTATAAATAAAATGAAAAATAGTTTATTGTCACTGCTAATTATTTGAGTAACAAATTCATTAAAAGAGTTGAATAATTCTGTGTTCTGGTTATTTAATAATACATCAAAATCATCCAGGGAAAAGACTATGTTTTTATTTTTTATTAATTGATATATCTGGCGCAAAAACTCATTAAAAAAAACTTGAGGATCAGATTCTAGGTCTGTAATTTCAGGTAATTTTATATTCTCTTCATCTAAAAACAGATCACTTAGATCACTAACCACTCGTCGCGCTAAATCTGCTAAAATCTTGCCTAGTGGTTCTTGGGAGTAATATTCTAAACTAAACGCAACAAAAACAAACTTATTCAAATCGCGCAATTTATGAGGGATATTTCTCAGGACAGATGACTTACCAATACGTCGTTGTCCATAGCATACGATGATTTGTTGCTGCTGTTGAAGGTGAGTGGCAATAGACGAAAACACATCCTCTCGGCCAAACAAAAGTTGTTGGTCAATGGGACGGCCAACAATGTAAGGATTCCTTTGGTGCTTGGGAAAAGTAATCATCTTGGTTCTTGCGTAGATTTTATGGTAATCGAAGATTGATAACAACAAAATATAATACATGATAAATATCATCAGTTATCATCAGTGAAATCTCTTATTTAATTTGTACAAACTTACCATCTTTAATTTGCACAAGAATAGACTCACCTTGACGTTCTCTTTCCGGTGTAAACTGGAGTGGATAACCTGATGTTTCACTACTATCAAGTTTGACTTGTTTTAATTGTTCTAATACTGTAGTCCGTGATGGATTGTTAGATAAAGCTTTAATAAAAGCCTGAGTTGCATCATAGCTGGTCGCAGTCCGCCAACTAATAGCTCCTCCCCATATTTTATCTGATTTATCGGCAAAAGATTTAGTTTGTGATGTTTCTCTAAACCAGGGTATGACAATTATTAAACCCTCCACACCCTTACCACCTGTAACTAAAGTTTCATTACTATAAAGAGTA